>NZ_JBEYTW010000002.1:0-242965 GCF_040643275.1 Spirillospora sp. NPDC047418 | reverse complement strand
TAGATCTCGCAATCCACACCGAACCCGGAGGCCCTCCCTCACGCCAAGATCATCGGCAGCATGTCGCCACGTCCACAACCTCTGTGGTCAGTACAACTAGGCCGCGCGCCGGGCGGTGAAGTGCCGCGGATCGGGGCGGCGCGTCGCGCGGCGGTAGGCGAAGGTGAAGCCGGGCCAGTTGTTGACGACCGTGCCGTCGGCCGTCATGTACCAGCTCTGGCAGCCGGCCTCCCAGACGGTCGTGCGCATCCGCTCGCGCATCTCGCGGGTGAACGCGTCCTGCACGTCCGGCCTGACGTCGATCCAGGCGAGGCCCGCCGCGCGCAGCGCCGCCACGCAGCCGAGGACGTACCGGAACTGCGACTCCAGCATGTAGATGATCGAGTTGTGGCCGAGGTTCGTGTACGGGCCGTACAGCAGGAACAGGTTGGGGAAGCCGCTGACCGTGATGCCGAGATGCGCCTGCGCGCCGTCCCGCCACGCCTCGTTCAGCTCCCGGCCGTCCCGTCCAACGATCTTCATGGGGGAGAGGAACTCGGTGGACCGGAACCCCGTCCCGTACACGATGACGTCCACGTCGTAGGCGCGCTTCGCCGTCTCGACGCCGGACGGCGTGATCCGCTCGATCGGGTCGGTGACCAGGTCGACGCCGGGCCGGGCGAGCGCCGGGTAGTAGTCGCTGGAGATCAGGATCCGCTTGCAGCCCATCGGGTAGTCGGGGATGAGCGCGTCCCGCAGCACGGGGTCCCCGATGCCGTCCTTCAGGGTGTTCTTGAACCGGTTCTCCAGCATCGCCATCAGCCTCGGGTACTTGATGAACCCCAGCGCCCGCGCCTCGTAGGCCGCGTAGGTGTAGCCGCGGTTCAGCTCCCACAGCCCCGGGACGCTCCGCATGACGGCCCGCTGCCACGGCCGGTACACCCGGTCCGGCTTGTCGATCACGTACGGCGCGGACCGCTGGAACAGCCGCAGCTCCGCCGCCTCCTTGGCGATCTCCGGGACGAACTGGATCGCGCTCGCGCCCGTCCCGACCACCGCGACCCGCCTGCCGCGCAGGTCGGCGCCGTGGTCCCAGCGGGCGGAGTGGAAGCTCGTCCCGGCGAACGAGCCGCGCCCCTCGATGCCGGGCAGCACGGGCCGGTTCAGCTGCCCGCACGCCGATACCAGGATCCGCGCCTCCAGGTCGCCGCCGGTCGTGGAGACCCGCCAGAGCGCGGCGTCCTCGTCGAACCGCGCCTCGGTGACCTCGGTCCCGAACCGGACCTTCTCCAGCACCCCGTACTTGCGGGCACAGTGCCACAGGTAGTCGAGGATCTCGGCCTGCGGCGGGAACCGGCGCGTCCAGTCGGTCTTGCGCTCGAACGAGAACGAGTACAGGGCGGACGGGACGTCGCACGCCGCGCCCGGATAGGTGTTGTCCCGCCAGGTGCCGCCGAGCCCTTCGGCCTTCTCCAGGATCACCACGTCGCGGACGCCGGCCCGCTGGAGCCGGATCGCCATCCCGATCCCGCCGAATCCGCTTCCGATGATCACCACGCTGTGCGTCATGGCCGTCCCGAACCTCGTTCTACCGCGGTACCCCGAGCCTAGGTGACCATGAGGTCACTGAACAGGTGCCGCGATCGGCCGGTTTCTGTCGGTGCCGTCTGCCAGCATCCCGCCATGCTCCACGACACGCTCGCCGCCGGCCACGAGATCACTGATGGCGGCGATCCTGCGCCGGCTTGGGCGCTGATCACCGGAAACGCCGGGAACCGTCGGTGCCATCTGGAAAGATCACCTCATGTCCGACGACTCCGCCGACCTCCGGGCGCATCTGGACGCGCTCAACGCGCTACGGCCGACCCGCGCGTGGCGGCGCCGCACGCTGGAGCTGCTGGCCGACCCCGCCGCCCGCGACGCGGTGCTGCGCAGGGTGCGCTGGTACGCGACGAAGGAACCGGACCTCGTGGGCGACCGGCCGTTCTCCGACCCGTCGCTGCGCGCCGAGCCGGGCGCCCGCGGCCGGGTGTGGGCCGCCGCGCTGCTCGGCGACCCGGGCGTGGTCCCGCTGCTGGACGTCATCGTGCGCCGCGCCGCCGGGGTGACCCGCGAGTTCGAGCCGTCGGCGAAGCTGGCGGGCGGCGCGGTCAACGCGCTCGGCGAGTTCGCCGACCCGCACGCGCTGGACGTCCTGCGCGGGCTGAGCCGCGACGTCCGCTACCCCGGCCTCGGCCGGCAGATCGCCGCGGCGATCGAGGCCGCGGCGGCCCGCCGCGGCATCACCCCCGCGCAGCTCGTCGAGCGCGGCGTGCCCGCGCACGGCCTCGGCCGGGACGGCTCGCTCGCCCGCGACATCGGCGCCTACCAGGCGGTCCTCGTCATCGACGACCCGCTGGCCGTCAGGCTCACCTTCACCGGCGCGGACGGCCGGCCGCTGCGCACCGTCCCGGGCGCGCTCAAGGTCCCGTTCGCCGCCGAGATCAGGGAGCTGAAGTCGCTGGTGAAGCAGGTCCGCGCGACGCTCGCCGCCGAGCGGACCCGGGTCGAGGCGCTGATGGCGGTCGAGCGCGCCTGGCCGTTCGCCGAATGGTGCCGCTACTACCGCGACCACCCGGTCACCGGCGTGGTCGCCTGCGGCCTGGTCTGGGAGTTCGAGGGACCGGACGGCATCTGGCACGCGGCCACCCCCGGCGAGGGCGGCGTGCTGGTGACGGTGGACGGCCGCGCGCTGCCCGTCCCGCCCGGCGACGCGCGGGTGCGGCTGTGGCATCCGGCGCGGGCGTTCCCCGGCGCGGTGCGGGCCTGGCGCGGCTTCGTCACCGGCAACCGGATGACGCAGTCATTCAAGCAGGCGTTCCGCGAGACCTACCGGCCGTCCCCGGCCGGCGCCGGGCCCGGCCGGGGCTGCGGCGGCATCGACGGCGCGCTGCGGCGCGTCTTCGCCGAGGGGGAGTGGCGGGTCAGCCACCACGACGACACCCGGTTCGAGCGGAAGGTCGCCGGCCGCTGGCGGGAGGTCCGCCCGGCGGACGTGCCGCCGCTGGTGTTCAGCGAGGGGACGCGGGAGGTCGACCTGTTCCTGCGCGTCACCTCGATCACCGAGGAGGAGCCGTTCGGGGAGCCGTCCGCGAGCGCCGAGATCCGCGGGGACGCGCTGCGCCGCGTCCTGCCCGGCACGCGGATCGCCGGCCGCTGCTCGGTCGACGGCCGGTTCCTCCTCGTCCGGGGCGACCTGCGCACCTACAAGATCCACCTGGGCTCGGGCGGGGTGCTGATGGAGCCCGGCAACACCCGGCTGCGGGCCGAGGCGTCCCGCCGGCCGGGACAGAAGGGGCTGTTCCTGCCATTCGAGGACGAGCGGCTCATACAGATCCTCGGCACCGCCTTCCTGCTCGCCGCCGACCACAAGATCACCGACGAGGCCGTGCTGCGGCAGATCAGACGAGGTGCCTGATGGATCTGGCCGGCCGCCTGCTGCGCGCCATGACCGCCCCGGCCCCCGAGGACACCGAGGAGTTCCGCACCTGGTACGCCGAGATGTGGCGGCTCTCCGACACCGAGCTCGGCGGCCTGCTGCCCGTCGCCTACGGGCTGGGCCGCGCGCCGGACCACGTCTCGACCTGCGTCCGGTTCATGGTGGAGGACGAGGTGAGGCAGCGCCAGCCGCGCTTCACACCGGAGGCGTGCGAGCGGATGTTCGCGGCGCTCGTCGACGGCCTGCAGGCCCGGAAATGGGCCGATATCGCCCTCGCCGCGGCGGCGCTGGCACGCTGCCGGGGCGCGTGGCCCGATGTCGCCGATCCGGCGAGCACGCTGGTCGAGTTCCTGCTCGACGGCGAGCGCGACGAGAAGCCCCTCACGCTCCTCGCGGTCGGCGGGCTCGCGGGAGACGCCGTCCTGCGGCGCACCGCGGAACGCCTCCGCCCCGGCAGGACGGGCGAGATCGCGCTCGCCGAGTTCGACGTCGCCGTCGGGCTCGCTCCGAAGGAGCGGATCCTGCTGGCCGAGCTGGGCCGGAGCGGCACCTACGCCTCCCCGCCGCCGCCCCTCCCGGACGCGTGGGAGCGCGTCGCCGCGATCCCCGCCTATGCCCGGTTCGCGAGCCGTGCCCTGGAGACCGCGGCAGCCCGCGCACGCGCGATCCAGGACGGCGAGATCCCCTACCGCGCCGACAAGGCGTTCACCACCGACGAGGTCCAGACGCTCGGCCGCGCCGCGCGGCTCGTGCTGCTCCGGGACGAGCCGTGGCTCCCCGCCTTCTTCGACCGCCTCCTCCCCGACATCGCGATCGCGCCCACCGAGGCGAGGACGCTGCCGTCGCAGGCGCTGCTGTACGAGATCGTCCGGGCCGCGCTGGACTTCCCGACGCCCGAGCTGGTCACCGCGATCCGGGCGGTCCGGCGGGACGTCCGTCACGCGGGCGTGCCCAAGCAGCTCGACAAGATGCTCAAGAAGGCCGACGCGGCCCTCGCCGAGCGCACCGAGGTCGCCCTCCGCCTCCCCGAGCCCGGGGGCCTCCGCCGCGAACTCGGCGACTACACGGCCGTCGTCACCGTCACGGGCAAGGCCGAGCTGACCTTCGAGAAGGACGGCAAGGCGCTGAAAGGCGTCCCGGCACCCGTCCGCCGCGACCACAAGGACGAACTGAAGGAACTGCGCGACCACGTCAAGCGCATCGGCTCGCAGCTCGTCACGCTCGCGCGCGCCCTGGAGGGCGCGTTCACCGCCGACGCGGTCCACCCCTTCGGACGGTGGCGCGACACGCTCGTCCACCACTCGATCGCCGGACCGACCGTGCGCGGCCTGATCTGGGAGATCGAGACCGCCCCCGGCGAGTGGCGGGCCGTCCTGCCCGAGACCGACGGCCTCCCGGACGCCGCCGACGACGCGGCCGTCCGGCTGTGGCATCCGATCAGGTCGGAGCCCGGCGAGGTGCGGGCCTGGCGCGACCTGCTGATCGAGCGGCGGATCCGGCAGCCGTTCAAGCAGGCGTTCCGCGAGATCTACCTGCTCACCCCGGCCGAGGAGGAGACCCGGACCTACTCCAACCGGTTCGCCGCGCACCTCGTCCACTACCGGCGGATGTTCGCCCTGTTCCGGGCGCGCGGCTGGAAGAGCAGCCTGCTCGGCCCGTGGGACGGCGGCGGCTCGGACGAGGCGGAGCGGACCCTCGCGGCGGGGGAGTGGCGGGCCCGGTTCTCGCACGTCCTCGCCGACTGGGAGGGCGAGCAGGAGATCGCCGGCACGAACCGGGTCCTGTTCGACCGCCGCGTCGACGGCTCCTGGCGGAACACGCCGCTGACCGACGTCCCGCCGCTGGTGTTCAGCGAGGCGATGCGCGACGTCGACCTGTTCGTCGGCGTGACGTCGATCGCCGCCGACCCGATGTGGGAGGACGGCGAGGCGCACGAGTACTGGGTCCGCGAGTGGTACGCCGACCTGACCGAATCCACCCGGACCCGCAAGGACGCCCTGGCCCGCGTCCTGCCCCGCACGAAGATCGCCGACCGGTGTGCGATCGACGGCCGGCACCTGGTCGTGCGCGGCGAGCTGCGCACCTACAAGATCCACCTGGGCTCGGCGAACATCGCCATGGAGCCGGACGACGCGTTCCTGTGCATCGTCCCCGAACGCCGCGCCCTCGGCGCCAAGGTGTTCCTGCCCTTCGAGGACGAGCGCCTCGCCCTGATCCTCAGCAAGGCGTTCCTGCTCGCCGCCGACGACAAGATCACCGACGAGTCGATCCGCACGCAGATCAAGAGAGGTGCCTGATGCCCGCCGTGACCTTCCGGGACGAGACCGCGACCGGCGCGCCGGTCGCCGAGGTCCGTATCGAGGCGCTGCCGGAGCGGATGACCGTCCGGGAGCTGATCAGGCTCCGGGTCCGCGAGGAGGTCGCCCGGCACAACGCGCGGCCGTCCGACCGGTTCAACGGCCTCGTCCGCCCCGACGACGCCGAGGCCGAGCTGAACGGCTACCGGCTGCGCGAACCGCGCCGCATCGACTGGGAGCGGCAGGCCGAGATCGCCGAGAAGGCGTTCCTCGCCAACGGGTTCTTCGTCCTCGCCGGCGACCGCCAGGTCGAGGACCTGGACGAGCAGATCGACCTCACCACCGACCCCGACCTCGTCTTCATCAAGCTCGTCGCCCTCGCCGGCGGCTAACCGATCAGGCCGAACTCGTGGGCGCGGATGCCGGCCTGGAAGCGGGTGTCGGCGTCCAGCAGCGTGAGGATCTCCGCGACGCGGCGCCGGTAGGTGCGCAGCGACATGCCGAGCCGCCGCGCCGCCGCCTCGTCCTTCAGCCCGCCGCCGAGCAGCCCCAGGATGCGCCGGCTCTCCCGCGACAGCGCGGGCGGCCGGTCGCGGCGGTACTCGGCCAGCTCCACCGCCGTCTCCCAGGTCGCCCAGTACAGCGACACGACGCCCTTCACCACGCTCGGCGACCGGACGACCGTGTACTCGCGGACCCCGCCCGCGGCCGGGCCCGCGAGGATCGCGACCCGCCGGTCCACGAGGATCGTCTCGTGCGGGATCGGGGCCGGGCAGATCCGCACCCGGAGCCCGGCCCGGGCCAGCTCCACCAGGTGCCGCTCGGACTCCTCGTCCGCGAGCGCCGCCGGGCTGTAGAGCTTGAACGCGGCGGGCGGCGGATCGATCCGGTGCCGCTCGGCGACGAGCCGGTCCCGGAACCCCGGCAGCGCCCACGTCTTCAGGTCCGTCGCGGCGCAGGCGAACTCCTCGCACGCGGAGAACAGCCGCCCGGCGCGCTCGACCAGTTCGACCTCGCCGCGCAGCACGACGTTGCGGTCCAGATCTACGCTCATCACCATCGAGTCTGCCACGCGGACCGGTGGCAGCAACCTGCCAGCGGCTCGCTCCGGCCGCCGGCGCGCAGCACCGTGGAACCCATGACGACACAGAACACCTTCGACATCGGCGGGGACCTGCGGGTCAACCGGATGGGCTTCGGCGCGATGCGGCTGCCCGTGAGCACCCTGCACGGCCCCGTGAACGACCGCGACACCGGGCTGAAGATCCTGCGCCGGGCGGTCGAGATGGGCGTCGACCACATCGACACCGCCGCGTTCTACTATCACCAGGACGGCCTCGCGGCGAACGAGATGATCCGCGCGGCGCTGAGCCCCTACCCGTCCGGCCTGGTCGTCGCCACCAAGGTCGGGCCCTACCGGGGGCCGGACGACCCGATCCCGTCCGGGCAGCTCCCCGCGTCCGGGCTGCGCGCCGAGGTGGAGCGCAACCTGCGCGAGCTGGGCCGCGACCACCTCGACCTCGTCTACCTCCGGCCGGGCGGCATGGAGGACCCGGGGGACGACCCGATCGGGGAGCGCTTCGAGATCCTGGCCGGCCTCCGCGAGGAGGGCCTGATCCGGCATCTCGGGCTGAGCCACATCAGCACCGCGCAGCTCGCCGAGGCGCGGAAGATCGCGCCCGTCGCCGCCGTCCAGAACCGCTTCGACATCACCCAGCCGCAGGACACCGAACTCCTGGAGATCTGCGAGCGCGAGCACATCGCCTACGTGCCCTACTTCCCGCTCGGCGGCTTCGGCATCCCCGACGACGCCCGCGTCAACGCGATCGCCGCGCGGCACGGCGCCACCGTCCCGCAGGTGCTCCTCGCGGGCCTGCTCGCCCTGTCGCCGGTGATGCTGGCGATCCCCGGCACCGGCTCCCCGGACCACCTGGAGGAGAACACGGCCGCCGCCGGCCTGGCCCTCACGGGCGAAGATCTGGCCGCCTTGCGGAGCTAGTCCCCGCATCCGCCCGGACCGTCTACCCTGGACAGGTTTTTGCGTACAGGGGGAGACCATGTCGACGACGCGGCTGCTGGTGCTCGGCGGGGTGCGGCGGTTCGGGCGGGCGCACGGCTACGAGGTGCGCCGCGAGCTGATGTCGTGGGGCTCGGACGAGTGGGCCCACGTGAACCCGGGCTCGATCTACCACGCGCTGAGGCAGCTCGCCAAGGAGGGCCTGCTGCTCGCGCACGAGGTGGAGGAGAGCGAGGCGGGGCCGCCGCACACCGACTACGAGATCACCGAGGCGGGCCGGGCGGAGTTCCTGCGGCTGCTGCGCTGCGCCCTCGCCACCATCGACATCCGGCACCCGGAGATGCTGACGGCCGGGCTCGGGTTCCTCACCGAGCTGCCGCGCGCCGAGGTCGTCGAGCTGCTGCGCCGCCGGCTGGACGGGCTGGCCGAGTGGCGCGCCTCGGTCGCCCCGCACCTGGACGAGCAGGACCCGTCCGACCACCTGCGCGAACTGCTCGGCTACTGGGTGCACTCCGCCGAGTCCGCCACGCGGTGGACGCGGGGGCTGATCGAGCGGCTGGAGTCCGGCGCCTACGTGATGGCGGGCGAGGCCGCGCCGGGCTAGCCGCCGCGCCGGGCCGGCCGCCGCGCCGGGCTAGCCGCCGCGCCGGGCCGGCCGCCGCGCCGGGCCGCGCCGTCAGGTGTCGACGAACGTGCGCGGGACGATCACCCGCAGCGCGTTGCCGCGCAGCTTGATCGAGACCGGGGTGCGGCCGCGGATCTCGCCGTCCACGTCCACCCGCATCGGCGGGTCGGTCTCGATCTCGACCTGCGCGGTGGTGAGGAACGCGTCCTCCTCCAGGGACCGCCACTGCCCGGTGAGGACGTGCCGGGCCGTCGCCGACGCCAGCCGCAGCCGCCGCTCGTCGCCGAGCTGGTAGACGGCGAGCAGCCGGTCGTCCGGGCTGGCGTCGCGGGCGATCCGCTGCCCGCTGTGGTGCGCCCCGTTCGCGATGTTCAGCTGGTGCGTCGCGACCTCGCGGGTCTCCCCGTCGATCGTGATGCGGGCGGTGAACGCCTCGTGGCCGGGCAGTAGCCGCGCCGCCGTCAGCGCGTACGCGGGCCGCCCCACGAACCGCTTCAGCGCGTGCGGGACGTTCTCGGCGACCTGCACCGACAGCCCGAGGCTCACCATGTTCGCGAAGATGTGCTCGCGGTCGGCGCCGGGCCCCGCGCCCTGCGGGTCGCCGGTCGACTCGAACCAGCCGACGTCCACGTCCGCGACCTTGCCCGCGTCCGGCCGGCCGACCGCGAGGGTGCGGACCGCGCCGGGCAGGTCGAGCGGGAGCTCCAGGCTGCGGGCGAAGTTGTTGGTGGTGCCGAGCGGCAGCACGCCGAGCGCGATGTCGCGGTGCGCCAGATGCCCGACCGCCTCGGCGACCGTGCCGTCCCCGCCGCCGACGACCACGAGGTCGGGCTCCAGCGCGAGGACGTCGGCGAACAGCGCGCGCAGCCGGGTCGGGTCGGTGACCGGGAACACGTGCGGGAACTCCAGGCCCGCCTCGCGCAGCAGCCGGCGGGCCGTGCCGTAGAGCCGGCGGCCCCGCCGGGACCGGGAGTTGATCACCAGCACCGCGCGCCCGCCGCCCGCGATGGCCGACTCCAGCTCCGCCTTGCTCCGCATCTCGACGCTCCGCATCTCGACCGGTCGCCCTCCTCGTCCGCGTCACCTTACAAGGAACATGGACCGGAAACTCCGGCCCGACATTTTATAAACCCATTGCACGGCGTTGAAACATCGTGCCGAGTGGGGATCCTTACAAATAACGTACTTCTGATTGACCAGGGGCGGAAAACATGCGGCCGAGCGGCTTGGCGGGTGCGGGATTCGACGGTGCGGGCGTGGTGGGCGAGCGCCGGATCCGCCGCCGGGTGCTCGACCTCGCCGTCCGCTCGCCGCTGCTGGAGGACGCCGCCCACGTCCGCCTCCTGCTGCCCCGCGGCTGGTCACGGGACGCCTCCCGCACCTGGCCGGTCCTCTGGCTCCTGCACGGCCTCCAGCACGGGTCCGGCGCCGGCGGCCACACCGCCTGGAGCGACCGCACCGACATCGAGGAGCTGACCGAGGACGCCGGTGTGATCGTCGTCATGCCGGACGGCGGCCCCTGCGGAAATTACACCGACTGGTGGAATCGCGGGGGCGGCGGCGCGCCGAAGTGGGAGACGTTCCACCTCTCCGAACTCCGCCAGATCCTGGAGTCGGGGTACCGCGCCGGCCCGGCCCGCGCCATCGCCGGGAACGCGATGGGCGGCCTCGGCGCGCTGGCGTACGCGGCGCGGCACCGCGGCATGTTCCGGGCGGCGGCCTCGTTCAGCGGCCCGGTGCACACCCTGTACCGCGACCCGTCCGGGCTCGACGTCGCCGACCTCGTCGAGATGGGCGTCGCGATCGGCGCCCCGTCCCTCGACTGGACGGACGTGTGGGGCGATCCCGACGAGCAGCGGGTCGTGTGGCGGCAGCACAACCCCTACGACCTCGCCGGCCGCCTCGCCGGAGTCCGCGTCCACGTCAGCGCCGGCGACGGTGCGCCGGGTCCCTACGACGCGGGCTCCCCGGGGGACGCGGGCCCCGGGACGGACGTGCTGGAGGCGCTGGCCGGCACCGTGTCCCGGGAGTTCGCCGGCAAGCTCGGGAAGCTCGGCATCCCCGTCACCACGCACTTCTACCGGGGCACCCACACCTGGCCCTACTGGCGGCGCGAGCTGCGCGCGGCGCTGCCCGCCCTGCTGGCCGCGATCACTCCGCCCGGCGGCTAGGGTCGGGGCGTGGCCGAACCTCGTTCTGATGCAGCCGTCCCCGCGTTCTGGCAGGCGCTCGGGCTCCCCGGCATCATCGACGTCCATGTCCACTTCATGCCGCAGCGGCTGATGAGCGCGGTGTGGGGGTACTTCGACGACGCCGGGCCGCTGATCGGCACCGAGTGGCCCATCCACTACCGGGACTCGGAGGAGGAGCGCCTCGGCTTCCTGCGCGGCCTCGGCGTCCGCGCGTTCACGTCGCTGGCCTACCCGCACCGCCCCGGCATGGCCGAGTCGCTGAACGAGTGGACCGCGCAGTTCGCCGCCCGCGTCCCCGACTGCGTCCAGACCGCGACGTTCTTCCCGGAGCCGGGCGTCGAGGGCTACGTCCGCCGCGCCCTGGACGCCGGCGCCCGCGTCTTCAAGGTGCACCTCCAGGTCGGCGGGTTCGACCCGCGCGCCAAGGAGCTGGACGCGGTGTGGGGGATGCTCGCCGAGGCCGGGGTGCCCGCGCTCGTCCACGCCGGATCGGGCCCGGTCGCCAACGGCTACACCGGCCCCGGCCCGTACGGGGAGGTCCTCGCCCGCCATCCGGGGCTGACGACGATCGTCGCGCACCTGGGCGCCCCGGAGTTCGAGGGCTTCTTCGCCCTCGCCGACGCCCACGAGCGCGTCCACCTGGACACCACGATGGTCTTCACCACCTTCGCCCGGCTCGCCGAGTTCCCGGACGCGCTGCTGCCCCGGCTCCGCGACCTCGGCCTGGCGGGACGGATCCTGCTCGGCACCGACTTCCCCAACATCCCCTACGAGTACGCGCACCAGCTGGAGTCGCTCGCCGCCCTCGGCCTGGGCGACGACTGGCTGCGGGCCGTCTGCTGGCACGGCGCCGCCGAGCTGTTCGGACTGCCGTAGGGCGCGGGCCGCCCGTTTCATGGATTTTCACGCCGGACGGCTGGTCATTCCGGGGACCCGGTCCCGGTTCTTGACAGCCCCTGCGGCGGCCGCGACTTTGGGAGCGCTCCCACACCGTCGAATGAGGTCCCCCCCCATGAGAGCGCGTCTCAAGAGTTGTGCCGCCCTGGCCGCGGTTCTGCTGGCGATCCCCCTGTACTACGTGGCCCCCGCCTCCGCCGCGACGCAGATGTGCGGCGCCACTGACACCACCCCGGTGAGCGGCGGTGCCTACATCGCGCAGAACAACATCTGGGGTGCCGACACCCCGCAGTGCATCACCGTGGACGGGACGTCGTTCACGGTCGACTCGTCTGGGCACAACAACGCCACCAACGGTGCCCCCGCCGCGTACCCGTCGTTCTTCAAAGGCTGCCACTGGGGCCAGTGCACCTCGGGCAGCGGCCTGCCGGTGCGGGTCGGCGACATGCCGTCCGTCACCAGCGACTGGAGCACGACGCAGCCGTCCTCGGGCTCGTACAACGTGTCCTACGACCTCTGGTACGACTCCCACCAGAGCACCACCACCGACCCCGACGGCGCCGAGGTCATGATCTGGCTCGACCACCGGGGCGGCGTGCAGCCGGCCGGGACGCGGGTCGCGAGCGGCGTGCAGATCTCCGGCGCCACCTGGGACGTCTGGTACAGCCGGATGGACTGGAACTACATCGCGTTCGTCCGCACGTCCGGGACGACGTCGGTCGACGACCTCGACCTGGCGGCCTTCACCGGGGACGCGGTGTCGCGCGGCTACATCCAGAACGCCTGGTACCTCATCGGCGTCGAGGCCGGGTTCGAGCTGTGGCAGGGCGGGGCGGGCCTCGCGACGAACTCGTTCGGCGTCGACGTCGGCGCCACGACCCCGCCGACCACCGAACCGCCGACCACGCCGCCCCCGACCACGCCGCCTCCGTCGTCCGGCGACGGCTGCTCGGCCGCGCTGCGCACCGACAACTCCTGGAGCGGCGGGTTCACCGCCACCGTGACCGTGACGAACGACGGCGACACGCCGCTGTCCGGCTGGTCCGCGGACTGGACGTTCTCCGGTGACCAGCGCGTCGCCAACGGCTGGAACGCGACCGTGACGCAGAGCGGATCGTCCGTCCACGCCGTCAACGCGAGCTACAACGGCGCCGTCCCCGCGCACGGCTCGACGAGCTTCGGCTTCCAGGGCACCGGCTCCGCGCCCGGCGCGCCGGCCGTCGCCTGCACGGCCGGCTGACGGATCTGGGAAGAGGAGAACGACACATGACCGGGTCCTACGGAACCAAGCGCATCCTCCTGCTCTTCATGGCGGCGCTGCTCGCGCTCGTGTTCGTCCCCGGGGCGGTGCCCCGGGCGCACGCCGCGGCCGGCACCGGGTACTGGCACACCAGCGGCCGGCAACTGCTCGACTCCGGCGGGCAGCCGGTGCGGATGACGGGCATCAACTGGTTCGGCGCCGAGACGTCCAACTTCTCCCCGCACGGCCTCTGGACGCGCGGCTACAAGGACATGCTCGACCAGATGAAGAGCCTGAAGTACAACACCCTCAGGCTCCCCTACACCAACCAGCTGTTCGACTCCGGCAGCGCGCCGAACAGCATCGACTACACCAAGAACCCCGACCTGCAGGGCCTGGACGGGCTGCAGATCCTCGACAAGGTCGTCGGCTACGCGGGGCAGATCGGGCTCAAGGTCGTCCTGGACCGGCACCGCCCGGACGCGGGCGGCCAGTCCGCGCTCTGGTACACCGACGCCTACCCCGAGTCGCGCTGGATCTCCGACTGGGAGATGCTCGCCCGGCACTACGCGGGCGACACCACGGTCATCGGCGCCGACCTGCACAACGAGCCGCACGCCCCGGCCTGCTGGGGCTGCGGCGACCAGTCGAAGGACTGGCGGCTCGCCGCCGAGCGGGCCGGCAACGCGATCCTCGCGGTCAACTCCAACTGGCTGATCATCGTCGAGGGCGTGGACGGCTACAACGGTGACAACTACTGGTGGGGCGGCAACCTGCAGGGCGCGGCCCAGTACCCGGTGCGGCTGAACGTCGCGAACCGCCTCGTCTACTCGGCGCACGACTACGCCACGTCCGTGTACCCGCAGCCGTGGTTCGACGACCCGAGCTTCCCGGACAACCTCGCCGCGATCTGGGACAAGAACTGGGGCTACCTGTACAAGAACAACGTGGCACCCGTCCTGCTCGGCGAGTTCGGGACGACCCTGACCGACCCGCGCGACCAGGCATGGCTGCGCACGCTCATGGCCTACCTCGGCACGGGCGCGAGCGGGATGTCCTTCACCTTCTGGTCGTGGAACCCCAACTCGGGCGACACGGGCGGCATCCTCAACGGCGACTGGACGACCGTCAACACGGCCAAGCAGGGCTACCTCGACCCGTACCTGCTCGGCGCCTTCGACGGGAGCGGCGACCCCGGCGACGGCGACCCGGGTGACCCGGGCACCCCGCCGGCGGTCTCCTGCGCGGTCGCCTACACGGTGCAGAACAGCTGGCAGGGCGGCTTCACCGCGCAGGTGACGATCACCAACAGCGGCGCGGACCCGCTGAACGGCTGGACGCTGGACTTCGCCTTCCCCGGTGACCAGAAGGTCAGTCAGGGGTGGAGCGCGACGTGGTCGCAGTCCGGCGACGACGTGACCGCGAAGAGCATGGACTGGAACGGCGCCATCGCGCCGGGCGCGTCGCTCACGATCGGGTTCCAGGCGACCGGCTCGTCGTCCGGCACGCCCGCCGAGTTCGACCTCAACGACCAGCTCTGCGAGGCGTGACCATGGCGCGCAAGGCACTGCTCGCCACCGTCCTCGCGGCGGCGCTGCTCCCCTGGGCGGCGCCCGCAGCGCGGGCGGCGGACGGCCCGGCCCTGACCGTCGACCCGTCCGCGTCCCGGCACGCCATCAGCCCCTACGTCTACGGGATGAACTTCGCCGGCGAGGACCTCGCGAAGGAGCTGCGGCTGCCCGTCCGCCGGTGGGGCGGCAACGCGACCACCCGCTACAACTACCTCTACGACGAGACGAACCGCGGCTCGGACTGGTACTTCGAGAACGTGCCGGGCCCGGCCCCCGACCCGGCCGCGCTGCCGGACGGGTCCGAGACCGACCAGTTCACCGAGCAGGACCGCCGCACCGGCACCGGCACGATCCTGACCGTCCCGCTGATCGGCTGGACGCCGAAGGGCCGCGACTACACCTGCGGTTTCAGCATCGAGAAGTACGGCCCGCAGCAGAAGGCCGACACCGAGTGGCGCCCGGACTGCGGCAACGGCGTCACCGCGGGCGGCGCGAACGTCACCGGCAACGACCCGGCCGACACCAGCGTCCCGGCCGGGCCCGCGTACGTCACCGACTGGCTGGCGCACCTGACCGGCAAGTACGGGACGGCGCGGGACGGCGGCGTCCGGTTCTACAACCTCGACAACGAGCCCGACCTCTGGCACGCGACCCACCGGGACGTCCACCCGAAGGGCGCGGGCTACGACGAGATGCGCGACCAGACGTACGCGATCGCGTCCGCCGTGAAGGCCGCCGATCCGGGCGCGCAGACGCTCGGGCCGGTCGGCTGGGGCTTCCAGTCGCTGACGATGTCGGGCCTGGACAAGCAGACGTGCGACGCCGAGGGCGGCGGCTGCTGGTCCGACCCGCCTGATCGGGCGGCGCACGGGGGCACGCCGTTCGCGGCCTGGTACCTCCAGCAGATGAAGGCGTACGAGAAGGAGCACGGCACCCGCGTCCTCGACTACTTCGACGAGCACCTCTATCCGCAGCAGAGCGGGGTGGCGCTCGGCGACGCCGGCGACGCGGCGACGCAGGAGCTCCGGCTGCGCTCCACCCGCCAGCTCTGGGATCCCACCTACACCGACGAGAGCTGGATCGACCAGCCGATCCAGTACATCCCGCGCATGCGGCAACTGGTGGACGAGAACTACCCCGGCACCAAGCTCGCGATCACCGAGTACAACTGGGGTGCGCTCGGCCATCTGAACGGCGCGCTCGCGGAGGCCGACGTCCTCGGCATCTTCGGGCGCGAGGGCCTGGACCTCGCCACGCTGTGGGCGCCGCCGGCCTCGACCGACCCCGGCGCCTACGCGTTCCGGATGTACCGGAACTACGACGGCGCCGGGTCCGCGTTCGGGGACACGTCCGTCAGCGCGGCCAGCGCCGACCAGGGCGAGCTGGCCGTGTACGCGGCGCGGCGCTCGTCCGACGAGGCGCTCACGCTGATGATCGTGAACAAGTCGCTCACCGACGACCTCACCAGCACGGTGTCGATCGCCGGGCGGTCGGGCTCCGAGGCCGCGGAGGTGTACCGGTACAGCGGCGCCGACCTGTCGTCGATCGTCCACGCGCCGGACGTGACCGTCGGGTCGGACGGGTTCACCTCGACGTTCCCCGCGTCCTCGATCACGCTGGTCGAGGTCCCGGCGGACGACGGCCCGGCCGCGTCGGCGTGCACGGTCGGCTACAAGGTGCTCAGCCAGTGGGGGAGCGGGTTCACGGCGGAGGTCACCGTCACCAACACCGGGACCTCGCCCGTCTCCGGCTGGACGCTCGGCTTCGCCTTCGCCGCCGACCAGCGCGTCGCGCAGGGCTGGAGCGCCACCTGGGCGCAGGACGGCGCGAACGTCACCGCCCGGAACCTGTCCTGGAACGCCACCATCCGTCCGGGCGGCAAGGTGCAGATCGGCTTCAACGGCTCCAGCGCCGCCGCCAACCCGCCCCCGCCCGCCTTCACCCTCAACAAAACCCCCTGCAAAACCTGACCCCTCCCGTTGACCTGCGGCGTGTTGTTGTTTTCAGGCGTCTCATAACAACAACACGCCGCAGATCAACGGGGTCAGTGGTCGCAGGGGGAGTTGCCTGCGTGGTCGTGGGGTTCGGCCTCCGCCGCTACGTGGCGGGGGCCGTGGGCGTCCTCGCAGTGGACGTGCGCGCCGCCCGACGGCCCGGCCACGTGGTCGACCTCCAGCGTGGTGTGCGTGATCCCGTAGGCGTCGCGCAGCAGCTCCTGGAGGTCGCGGCGGACGGCGTGGCAGTCGCCCTGCCTGTCGACGAGCACGTGCGCCGACAGCGCCGGGTAGCCCGAGCTGACCTCCCACACGTGCAGGTCGTGGACCTCCTCCACGCAGGGCCGGCGGGCCAGCCGGGCGCCGAGCTCGGACGGGTCGACGCCCGCCGGCGCCGCCTCCATGAGCACCCGTCCCGCGTCCCGCAGCAGCCCGTACCCGGCCTTGAGCATCAGCGCCGCCACGACGAGGGAGGCGACCGCGTCGGCGCGGGACAGGCCCGTCGTCCAGACGACGAGCCCGGCGACCGCCGTCGCGATGAACGCGAACAGGTCGTTGAGGATGTGCTGGAACGCGCCCTCGACGTTCAGGCTGCGCCGGTCCGCCCGGCTGATCAGGAAGGTCGCCGCGACGTTGACGGCGATGCCGGCGAGGGCCGTCCAGAACACGAACTGGCCCTCGACGGGCGGCGGGTCGATCAGCCGGCGGACGCCCTCGTAGACGAAGTACGCCGTGAGCAGGATCAGCGTCAGCCCGTTCAGCTGCGCGGACAGGATCTCGGCGCGGCGCAGCCCGAACGTGTAACCGCCCTTCGGCGGGCGGGCCGCGATGCGCATAGCGACCAGCGCCAGCGCGATCGCGAACGCGTCGGTCATCATGTGCGCCGCGTCGGAGATCAGCGCCAGCGACCCGGAGGCCAGGCCGATGACGACCTCGCCCGCCATGAACACGAGGATCAGCACCAGCGCGCCGGCGAGCAGCCGCCGGTCGGCCCCCGCCGAGACGGCGTGCCCGTGGCCGTGCCCGTGGCCGCCCTTGTGCTCCGGGGCGTCCCCGGTCATGAGCTCTCCTCCCCGTGGCCGATGTGGGTGAGGGCGAGGTCGAGCAGCATCCGGACGTGCGAGTCGTCCAGCCGGTAGTAGGCCATCCGGCCGGCCCGGCGGACCCGGACGACCCGGTTGGCGCGCAGCAGGCGCAGCGCGTGCGAGACCGCCGACTCCGAGTGCCCGCAGGACGCGGCGATGTCGCACACGCACATCTCACCCCCTTCGAGCAGCGCGATGATCACCCGCAGCCGGCCGGGGTCGGACAGCAGCCCGAACACCTGCGCCAGCTCGGTGATCGTCTCGGCGCCCGGCAGCGCGGCGGTGACCATGGCGACCTTCGCGGGGTCGACCACCCGGACCGCGCACGCGTCGGCCGCCACGCCCCCGGCCCCGGCTGCGGGCGCGCCGGCGGGCGCAGCGGCTGGCGTGTCGGCGGGCGCAGTGGCGGGCGCGGCGGCGAGCCGGGCGGCAGGCGCGGCGGTGGGCGCGGCGGCGAGTTGGGCGGCCGGCGCAGCAGCAGACGCGGCTGCGGGCGCAGCAGCAGGCGCGGCGGTGGGCGCGGAGGCGGGCGCGGAGGCGGGCCGGGAGGCCGGCGCGGCAGCAGACGCGGCAGGCGCGGGGGCGGGCCGGGCTGCGGGCGCGTCGGCCGGCGCTGCGGCGGGCGTGACATCTGAAGCACTGCTCATATGAGCAAATGTAGCGTACGTCGGGGTCAGGAGATCTGCGGGGCCGGTTCTTCGGACGGCGGGAGCGAGACCGGGTTCTGCGGCCCGTCGCCCGGCCGCTCCATCCCGCCGGTGCCCGTACCCGGGTCGCCCGGCGTCACGCCAGGCGATCCCGGTGCTTCGGGAGCGGGTGATTCCGCGCCGGGGGAGGACCCGGCCGCCGGGCTCGCGGGCGACTCCAGCCCCGGTGACCCCGGTGCCGGCGACTCGACGCTCGGCGAGTCCAGCCCGGAATCGGACGGCGCCGGCGAGTCGCTCGCGGGGACCTCCGTCTCCGCGGGCGGCAGGGCGGTGGGCGGCCCGTCCGCTTCGCCGCCGGTCGCGCGGGGCCGCTCGAACCCCATCGTCGCCCCGGGATCGACGAGGACGAAGGCGACGATCGTTCCCTTCCGGGTATCCCGCGGCCGGATCTTCGTGACATTCCGCTTCTCGAATCCCGGCCAGGACCGGCCACTGTAGGACGCGTTCCCGGTGGAGATCTTTTTCTCCGGCGGGGTCAGCGGATTACCGCAATTGCACTTGACCGCGGGCACACCGTAGCCATTGACCAGAACGCCCATTCCGGCCTGCAGCACGGCGGGTCCGCTCGTCGCCCCGCCGTCGTGGTAGCCGTGGTTGGTCACCAGCGTGTCGGTGCGCAGCAGCACCGGCGTCAGCCGCGACACATAGCGCGGAATGTCGCTCACCGGGATGCCCTGCACCTGTGCCCACGCCCGCGCCTTGTCGGGGTTGGCCTGCAGGAACGCGATGAGCTTCTCCTGGTCGCAACTCGACGCCCGCCGCGTCCCGCCGTACAGGCCGGGGGAGTCGCCGTCCTTCGTCCCGCCCGCCCGGGGCCGCTCCTTCACGTCCATCTTGTCCGTGTTCGCCACCAGCGTGTACGGGTCGGGCCCGGGTGACCCCACGGTCAGCCGGGTGATGGCCGCGCCCGCGTCCCCGCAGCCGGCCAGTGAGCCCGCCGCCACCGCGAGCACCGCGGCCGCCCCCGCGAACGCCCGCCGCCGGGCAATTGGCGAATGGATCTCGAACATGCGTCTACTCCCGTTCCGGGCCGGCCGAACCTATACTCTTCGATGCCGGGCGGAGCGGATTTGTGCGCGGCGGAATGCTGACTTTTTCGCGGGGGTGCGAAATGGCGGGCCCGGTTCCCCTCGACCCCTCCGACCCGACCCGGCTCGGCGGCTGGGAGCTGCTCGCCCGCCTGGGCACCGGCGGCCAGGGCATGGTGTACCTGGGCCGCCCGGTCGACCCGGGCCCGGGGCCGTCCCGCGTCGCGGTCAAGCTCCTGCACGCCCGGCTGCTCGCCGACGCGGACGCCCGCGAGCGCTTCGTCCGCGAACTGGCCCTGCTCCAGCGCGTCGCCGGGTTCTGCACCGCCCAGATGCTCGCCGCCGACATGGCGGGCGACCGCCCCTACATCGTCAGCGAGTACGTGCCGGGGCCGTCGCTGCGCGCCCTCGTCCACGAGGAGGGGCCCCGCGCCGGCGCCGGCCTCGACCGCCTGGCGATCAGCTCGGTGACGGCCCTGTCCGCGATCCACCGCGCGAACGTGGCGCACCGCGACTTCAAGCCGCAGAACGTCCTGATGGGCCCGGACGGCCCCCGCGTGATCGACTTCGGCATCGCCCGCGCGTTCGACGCGGGCACGACCCTGACCAGCCAGGTCGTCGGCACCCCCGGCTACATGGCGCCCGAGCAGTTCGCCGGCCGGGCCGGGCCCGCCGCCGACCTGTTCGCCTGGGCGGGCACCCTGCTCTTCGCCGCCACCGGCCGCGACCCCTTCGCCGGCGGCCCGCTGCCCGCCGTCATGCACAAGATCATGCACTGGACCCCCGACCTCCGCCCGCTCCCCGCCCCGCTGGCCGAGGTGGCCGCCGCCTGCCTGGCGAAGGACCCGTCCGCCCGCCCCGCCTCCGAAGAGGTCCTCCTCTGGCTCCTCGGCCACCGCTCCCCCCGCCCCGCACCTCCTCTCGGCATCCCGTCGCCCCCTGGCCCGTCCGTCGCCTCGGGCGCCCCGCCGGAGGCGCCTTGGAATGCGAGCACCCCACCCGGCCCACCACCCACTCCCGACCTGGCGCCCAACCCGGGCACGACGTCCACCCCCGGCCCAGTGCCGATTTCGGGCGCGGCACCCCGCCCTGGGACCGCGGCCTACACCGAGGCCGCGGCCCCTGCCGGTGCCGCCTTCGATCCGGGTGTGCCGGGGGAGAGGGCCTGGGGTGCGGGTGGCCCCCCTGGCCAGGTGCAGGGACGGGACACGGCAGCCGACTCGAGCACTGCCCGCTACAGCGATGTGGCGGGCGGTGCCGGTGCGGCGTTCGCTCCCGGTGTGCCGCGAGGGCGGGGCCGGAGTGCGGGTGGTCCTGCCGGCTCGGTGTTCGGCCGCGGTGTGGCGCCGGGTTCCGGTGGGGTACCTGATCCTGGGACGGCAGTGGATCCGGGCGCGGCTGGGGCCGGGGCGAGCGCACCGTCAGGTCGTGGCCGGAGTTCGGGGGCGGGGCGGTTGCGGCGGGGGCCTGCCGTCGTCGCCGGGCTTGTGCTCGCCGGGGTGCTTGCTGGGCTGGATGTTGCCGCGCTGGCGATCCTGATCGCGCGGCCGGGGTTGTCGGAGGGGCATCGGGGCGGGCTGCTGCCGGTGGTGGCGTCCTCGTTCGCGGTCGTCGCCGTGGTCACGCTGGTGGCGGTGATCCTTGGGTGGCGCGGGTCGCGGGGCGCGGTGTGGACGGTGCTGGCGGCGCGCGTCGTCCGCGTGGCGATGTGGGGTGCGTGGGGCGCGCTGGTGCAGGTCCAGGCGTCCGCGCTGGCCGGGCACGCCGTCCTGACCGCCGTGGTGGTGGTCCTGCTGGCGCGGGGGCTGTCCCGGTCATGAGGCGTTCCGCTCCGACCACTCCTTGAGGTCGCGGCGCTCGATCGCGGCGGCCATCAGCTCCGGGAACGCGTCCGGGGTGCACGCGAACGCCGGGACGCCCATCGCGGCCAGCGCCGCCGCGTTGTCGTGGTCGTAGGCGGGCGCGCCCTCGTCCGACAGGGCGAGCAGCACCACCACCTGGACGCCCGCCGCGGTGAGCGCGCCGACCCGGCGCAGCATCTCGTCGCGGATGCCGCCCTCGTACAGGTCGCTGATCAGCACCATGATCGTGTCGTTCGGGCGCGCGACGAGGCCCTGGCAGTACGCGATGGCCCGGTTGATGTCGGTGCCGCCGCCGAGCTGGGTGCCGAACAGCACCTCCACCGGGTCGTGCAGCTGGTCGGTGAGGTCGACCACGTTGGTGTCGAACACGACCAGGGACGTCCGCAGCGACCGCATCGAGGCGAGCACCGCCCCGAACACGCTCGCGTACACCACCGACGCCGCCATCGAGCCGCTCTGGTCGATCGCGAGGACCACGTCCCGCTTGACGGCCTGCCGCCGCCGCCCGTACCCGATCAGCCGCTCGGGGACGAGGGTGCCGTGCTCGGGCAGGTAGTGCCGCAGGTTCGCGCGGATCGTCCGCTCCCAGTCGACGTCGGCGAGCCGCCTCGGCCGCAGCACCCGCGCCGACCGGTCGAGGGCCCCGCCGACCGCCGACCGGGTCCGCTGCGCGAGCCGCCGCTCCAGGTCGCGGACGACCCTGCGCACCACCGCGCGCGCCGACTCCCGCGCGCGGTCGGGCATCACGCGGTTCAGCGACAGGAGCGTCCCAACGAGGTGCACGTCGGGTTCGACGGCGTCCAGCATCTCCGGCTCCAGCAGCAGCCGGGTGAGGTCGAGCCGCTCGATCGCGTCCTTCTGCATCACCTGCACGACGCTGGACGGGAAGTACTCGCGGATGTCGCCGAGCCACCGCGCCACCGAGGGCGCCGAGTCGCCGAGCCCGGCGCTGCGCCGCCCCGGCCGCGACCGCCCCTCGTCGGACCCTCCGCCGTACAGCTTCTCCAGCGCGCCGTCCATCCGGGCGTCGTCCCCGGTGAGCGACACCCCGGTCCCGTCGGCCCGCTCACCGCCGAGCACCAGCCGCCACCGCCGCAGCCGATCGTCCGTACTCTCATCGCTCACGCCGACCCCTCCCGTGCACGTCCGGAACCGCGCCTGCCGGCTCCTGTGGATTCGTCCTCGGCCGGGCCCGCTCCCGGCTGCGGCCGGGCCGGCGCGCCGCGAGGCTTGCGGTGGCGCGGGTCCGTGGTCATGGGGACCTCCAGCCGAGGATCCGGAGGGCCGTGGCGGCGGCGGGGGCCGCGCGGGTGTCGTCCATGTCCTCGTCGGGGTGGTCCGATGCGGCCTGGGGAGAGCCGGGGCGGCGGAGCCGCTCGCCGATGGCGCGGCGCTCGGCGGACGGGTAGGCGCCGAAGGTGCGGCGCAGGAGGGGCAGGACGTCGGTGAAGGAGCCGGCGGGCAGGCCGGCGATCCAGCCGTCGACGAGGCGCAGGAGGGCCGCGTCGTGCAGGAGGAGCAGCGCGCCGCCGGACAGGAAGCCCTCGACCCAGGCGGCGGCCCGGTCGGGGGCGGCGCCGGTGGACACGGCCCGCGCCATCCGGCCGGGGACGTCGCCGAGCCGGCCCGCGTCGAGCAGCAGGCGGGTCAGGCGGCCCTCGATGAGGCCGTGCAGGGCGTCCGGGCGGGCGAGGACCCCCTCCAGCGTGCGGCGCCACCGTTCGAGGTGGCCGTCGTCGGCGAGCAGGGACAGCGCGCCGTGCACGGCGTCGACGTGGGCGAGGAACTCGCGGGCGGCGTCGTCGTCCAGGCCCGTGATCGCGGGCGGGAGGCCGACGCAGACGCGGACGATCAGGCCGTCGACGACGGTGCGGAGCGGGCCGGTGGAGGTGCCGCGGACGTCGCCGTAGCGGAGGGCGCGGACGAGGGCGGGCATCGCCGACATCAACTGCGCGACGTCGGTGTCGACGGCGGCCCGGTCGGCGAGGGCCCGCATGACCGCGGGGAGGGCGTCGCCGAGGTCGGCGAGCAGGCAGCGCTCGGCCACCGAGGTCAGGTCGGCGAGCGCGGTGGCGTGCTCGGCCAGCGACCTGGCGCGGGCCGCGGCCGCGCCGCGGACGGTCGTGCCCCACGCGCCGGCCTCGATCAGCTCGACGTCGAACTCGGGCCGCCACACGAGCGTCCAGGTCTCGCGGAAGGTGCCCTTGGAACGGCCTGCGGCGGCGGGCACGCCCCAGTCGACGTCCAGCAGGCGGAGGCGGTGCAGCAGCCGGCTGCGCTCCAGGTCGGTGGGCTTGCGCAGGTCGAGGTCGTGGTCCCTGCCGAGCGCGGACGGCTTGAGCCGCAGCCGCCGCTGCTCGGCCCGCAGGTCGCGCTGGAGCGGCACCATCGGGGTGCGGCCCGGGACGGCGCCGAGCCGCTCCCCGACGACCATGCGCCGCTGGATCAGCTCGACGGGAAGGTCGGCGCCCTCGCACAGGACGGCCCGGGTCGCCTCGGTCACCTCGTCCAGGCCCGCGAGGGGGCGGCCGCGCAGCGCGGCCAGTGCCTCGGCGAGCCGCACCGCCTCGATCACGTGCGCGGACGAGACGTGCAGGTCCTCCTCGCGCAGGACGCGGGCGGCGGCCGTCAGCCACCGCTCGATCGGACGGTCCCGGGCCGTGAACAGGTGGTGGTACCAGCCGGGGGAGCGGACGCCCGCGCCGTAGCCGGAGTGCCCGGCGAGCCGGCCGTGCGTCCACGGGACCCACGTCATGGAGACCTTCGTCTTCGGCAGCCCGCGCAGCGTCCGGTCGTCGTGGGCCGCCGGGACCCTGGCGCGCAGGGCCGGCACGTGCCACGCGCCGCACACGACCGCGACCCGGTCGTGGCCCTCCTTGAGGGTGCGGCGCAGCGTCCGCCGCATGTGGGCCTCGCGCCGCTCCTCCCGCAGCCGGTGGCCGGCGGGCGCGTCCGCCGGCAGCTGCGCGCGCAGCTCCGCCATCGCCTCCGCGATCGCCGGGAATGGGGACGGCCCGCCGCCGCGGTGCTCGACCACGTCGTCCCACCAGCGTTCGGCGTCGTCGTAGCCGGCGGCCTTCGCCAGCCAGCCGAGCGGGTCGAGCCGGATCCCCTCCGCGGGCTCGTCCGCGTCCCCCTTGTCCGCGTCCCCCTCGTCCGCGTCGCCTTCGGCCGGGGCCTCGGCCGGGACGAGCTGGTTCGCCGCCGGCAGGTCGCAGAACCGGACGGGCACCCCGGCGGCCAGCCCGTACCGGATCGCCTGCCACTCCGGGCTGAACTCGGCGAACGGCCAGAACGCGGCCCTGCGGTCGCCCTCCCCGGAACCGGAGCCGGAGTCGGAGCCGGATTCAAGGGTGGGGGCGGGGGAGTAGGCGAGCAGCGCGACCGGCGGCACCATCCCCGCGTCGCCGGCGAGCTCCACGATCGGGTCGGCCTCGGGCGGGCCCTCGATCAGCACCGCGTCCGGCTTGAACTCCTCCAGGGCGCCGCGCAGCGCCCGCGCCGAGCCGGGCCCGTGGTGGCGGATCCCGTAGACCTCGACGTGGCTCAAGACACCTCCCGGCAGGCCCGGTAGAAGTCCCGCCACTCCGGGCGGTCGCGGACGACGGCCTCCAGGTACTCCTGCCACACGACCCGGTCGGACACCGGGTCCTGCACGACGGCGCCGACGATGCCGCCCGCGACGTCGGCGGCGCGCAGCACCCCGTCGCCGAAGTGCGCGGCGAGCGCCAGCCCGCTGGTCACCACGGAGATCGCCTCGGCGGTGCTGAGCGTCCCGCTGGGGGACTTCAGCTTGGTGCGCCCGTCGGCGGTGGCGCCGGAGCGCAGCTCGCGGAACACGGTGACGACGCGGCGGATCTCCTCCAGCCCGGCCGGGGACTCGGGCAGCTCCAGCCCGGCGCCGATCTGGTCGACGCGGCGGGCCACGATGCCGACCTCGTCCTCGGCGGTCTCCGGCAGCGGCAGCACGACCGTGTTGAACCGGCGGCGCAGCGCGCTGGACAGCTCGTTCACGCCCCGGTCGCGGTCGTTCGCCGTCGCGATGACGGTGAACCCCTTGCGGGCCTGCACCTCGGTGTTCAGCTCCGGGACGGGCAGCGTCTTCTCCGACAGGACGGTGATGAGGGTGTCCTGGACGTCGGACGGCATCCGGGTCAGCTCCTCGATGCGGGCGACCTGGCCGCGCCGCATCGCCCGCATCAGCGGGCTCTCCACCAGCGCCCGCTCCGACGGCCCCTCGGCGAGCAGCCGCGCGTAGTTCCACCCGTAGCGGATCGCCTCCTCCGCCGTGCCGGCCGTGCCCTGCACGAGCAGCGTCGAGTCGCCGCTGACGGCGGCGGCGAGATGCTCCGACACCCACGTCTTCGCCGTCCCGGGGACGCCGAGCAGCAGCAGCGCCCGGTCGGTGGCGAGGGTCGCCACCGCGACCTCCATCAGCCGGCGCGGCCCCACGTACTTGGGGCTGATCGCCGTGCCGTCCGGGAGGTCGCCGCCGAGCAGGTATGTGGTGACGGCCCACGGCGACAGCCGCCAGCCGGGCGGCCGGGGCCGGTCGTCGTGCTCGGCCAGCCGCGCCAGCTCGCCCGCGTACTCCTGCTCGGCGTGCGGACGCAGTACCGCGTTCTCGGTCAAGGGGTCAGCTCCTTCAGCATCTCGTCGCGGAAACGCAGGGTGGCGATCAGTTCGGTGACGGCGCGCGGGGCGGCGTCGCCGCGCGCGGCCGGCGGGTCGAGGCGGGCCGCGGCGGCCGGGTCGAGCCGCTGGTCGGCGAGCCGGCACAGCTGCGCGACCAGGTGCTCGTCGCGCTGGGTGGGCCGTTCGGCGGACGCGGTCAGCGTCGCGACGACCGTCGCCGCGAGCGGCCCCGTCCAGGGCCCGGGGACCCGTTCCAGGACCCGCAGCAGCTCGGACCGCCCCTGCACCCAGCGGATCAGGTCGGCCGCCGCCGCGTCGCGCTCGCCCCCGGGCAGGACGGACAGCAGGTCGGCGAGCGCCTCCGGCTCGTCGACCATGACGCCGCCCTTGAGCAGGGCCCGCGCCCACGCGCCGTCGCGCTGGGCGAGCGCGGCCTTCGCCCACCCGATGTGGACGTCGCGCGCGTCCGACTCCGAGACCGCCTCACCGGACGGCGCCCCGGGCCCCGCAGCGGCCGCGCCGATGGGCAGGCACACGATCTCCATGGGCGGCAGCGCGAACAGCTCCGTCCACGCCGGCAGCGGGGTGCGGGCGAGGATCTCGCGCAGCCACGCCGCCCGCGTCCCCACCGGACCGCCCCCGCCGCGCGGTGCGAACGACCCGCTTGGATGGAACGGGATGCCGTCGCGGGCCATGTCCTCGTCGTGGGCGTGCGGCGGCTCCACCCGGATCCACGTCTGCCGCCGCCCGCGCACGGTGCGGACCACCGGTTCCAGGCAGCCCCGGGCCCGCTCGGCCATCCGCGCCCCGTAGGCCGAGCCGGGTACGCGGGCGAGCAGGTCGGACGCGATCTGCCGGACGTCCTTGCCGCGGTCGTCGAGGGCGGCCTCGAGGAACTCCTCGTCGGCCGGCGACAGCCCGTGCTCGAACGTGGCGAGGAAGGCCGCGCGGTCGGGTGCCGGCTCCTTCGCCCATGTCGCGCGGAGCAGCTCCCGCGCGCGCTCCGGCTCGGTGTTCCGCAGCATGGCCAGATAGGCCGCCCGCCGGTTGCGCGTCCCGGTCTCCCACACCTCGGGACCGCCGCCCGGATCGTCCCCGGCACCGACCAGGTACGCCCAGTCGGTGTTCTGCAGGGCCAGCCACACGCCGCGCCGGCCGGACGCCCGCGCGATCGACGGCCGCAGCGCCCGGTCACCGCGGCCGCGCTCCAGCAGGTCGGGCAGGGTCTGCGCGGGCACCCGGAAGCCGTGTTCCGCCGCCGCGTCCAGCCATTCGGGCAGCACCCGGATCTGCTCGCCGCCCAGGATCCGCGCCAGCCGCGCCGCCGCCGCGCGCGGCACCACCGGGGCGTCCTCGACCGGGGCGAGGGCCACCGGCTCGGGCGCGGCCCCCGGCGGCACCCGCCCGGCCCGCCGCCGGACGGCCAGCAGCGCCGCCTGGTCGAGCAGCAGGCCCGCCCGGTCGCCCACCTCGGCCGGAGCCTCCGGCAGGACGGGCGGGTCCCGCCGCTCGGTGCCGAGCAGCGCCGCAGTGACATGCTCGCTCCACGCGCTCACAGGACCACCGTCCCTTCGACGTCGTGCCAGGCCGCCAGCGGGCGCAGACCGCGCGGGCTCCATTCCCCGGACAGCGTGACCGCGCCGCCGCCCGACAGCGCGAGCAGCCGCCACGGATCGGCCGTCCGCAGCGGCAGCGCGTCCCCGGCCGCGTCGACCACGAACAGGCCGGCCGCCGACGGGCCGCCTCCCTCCACCCGCGCCAGGCGGACGGCCAGGGCCACCGGCCAGCGGTCGAGCCAGGGATCGCGTGCCAGCGCCGCCGCGTGCTCGTCCAGGAACCCCTGCACGGAGGTCCCCTCCGGAGCGCCCGGCGCGGCGGTTCCGTACCGCTCGGCGACCAGGGCCCGCAGGGGCTGGGACCCCGGATAGAACGCGAGTTCCGCCTCGACCTCCGTACCCGCGACCAGCGACGCGTCCAGCGAGGTGCCCGGCGCGGCGAAGGACAGCACCAGCGCCGGACGGCCCGTCCGCCGCCCCCGCAGCCACACCCGCCGCGTGGTCAGCTGGTCCTGCGCGGTGTCGCGCGACCCGATCACCGACCACAGGTCGCGGACGCGCTCCCCGCCCGACAGGACCTCCTCCTGCGGCACGGTGAACCCGACCCGCGACCGGACGGTGTCGCGCAGCCCCTCCGGCAGCTCCGCCCGCCGCTGATGGGCGCGGACGAGCAGCCGCAGCAGCGCGTACTCCGCCAGCAGCCGGCCCGGCCACCCCGGCCGGCGCGGCACCGCCGCGAGCCCCCTGACCTGCCCGGCGAGCGCGCCCGCCTGCGCGTCGACGAGCCGCCGCGCCGCGTCGTCCCACAGCCGGTAGGGCGCCTTGTCCGCCTGCGCGAGCCCGTGCGCGACCTGGTCGCGGAGCCACTGGTCGAGTTCGGCGAGCCCGTCGTCGACCCGCCGCTCCCGGCGCTCCGCGGTCTTCGGATCCCGCGCTCTGCCGGCCGGCGAGGCCGCCGAGGAGGCCCGCCGCTCCGCCGCCCGGCCGGCCCGCTCGCGCCGCTCCTCGACCCACTCGGCGACCCAGGCGGGGCGCGGGCCGCCGTCGACCACCGAGTCGGCCCACAGCAGCAGCAGCCCGAGCGCGTGCTTGCAGGGGAACTTCCGGCTGGGGCAGGTGCACCGGAACGCGGGCTCGGTCAGGTCGACGCCCGTCCGGTACACGGACTTGCCGCTGCCCTGGCACTCGCCCCAGACGGCCTCGTCGTCGCACCCGGCGCCGGCCCACTTGGCGGGCTTGGCGACCCCGCCGGCGGCCTTGGCGGACGAGGCGTCCGGCGCGAGCCCCAGCACCTGCCCCCGCCCCCATCGCTCGATCACACCGCCGAAACTATCCGTCCCCTCCGACATTCTCGGCGTGATGATCCTGCGCGTCCTCCGGTTCCCGGCCGGACGGGCGGCGGAGCTGCGCGAACAGCACCCCGGCGGCGACGGCCGCCGCCAGGAACAGCAGCACGGCCGCGTTCGAGACGCCGGAGGCGACCCCGCTCACCCACTGCTGCGCCCGGTACTCGGTGTCGACGTCCAGGACGGCGGGCAGCGCCGACGTCCCGTCGAACGCCAGGAACAGCGCCCCGAGGAGGATGAAGAACAGCCCCGACACCAGCGAGTTCGTGTGCAGGTCGAGGCGCCCCACGCGGAACGCCCGCCCGCGCAGCCAGCGCCGCCCGCCGAGGTCGAGACGGTCCCAGAACAGGGCGAGCAGGAACATAGGGAACGCCATGCCGAGCGCGTACACCGCGAGCAGCGCGGCCCCGTACCAGGGGTGGCCGCCGACCGCGGAGATCGTCAGGACGCTGCCGAGCACCGGCCCGGCGCAGAACCCCGCCAGCCCGTACACCGTCCCGAGCAGGTACACCGACCAGGACGATCCGGGCTTGATCCGCGCCGCCGCGTCCTGGATGCGCCGGGACGCGAACCCCAGGCCGAGGATCTGCGCGACGCCGAGGACGATGACCGTCCACCCTCCGATCGCCACCACCAGGTCGCGGTGGCCGTAGAACACCCGTCCCACGATCGATCCGGCCGCGCCGAGCGGCACCAGGGTCGTGCACAAGCCCAGGTAGAACACGAGCGTCCGCCCGAGGAGTTGCACCTTGCCGCCGAACGCGTAGGCGAAGAACGCGGGCAGCAGGAGCGCGCTGCACGGGCTGAGCAGCGCGAGGAGCCCGCCGAGGAAGGCGGCGGCGATGCCGACGTCGGTCACTGCCCCTCCTTCTCCGCGATCTCGGCGGCGCGCTCGATGGCGGCCTCGAACGCGCCGTACGGCTGCGCGCCGAGCACGGGCTGCCCGTTGACGAGGAACGCGGGCGTGCTCGGGACGCCGAGCCCGTACCCCTCCTCGGAGTCGCGCTCGACGGCCTCGCGCGCCGCCGCGCCGCCGATGTCCGCGCGGAACTTGGCGAGGTCGGGCACGCCCGCCTCCCGGGCGATCTCGACGAGCTTCTCGGTGGTGAACGCGCCGCTGTTCCGCTTGCGGTCCTCGGCGTAGGCGACGCGGTGGAACTCCCAGAACCGGCCCTGCGACGCGGCGGCCTGCCCCGCCCGCGCCGCCGCCTGCGACTCCGCGCCGAAGATCGGGAAGTCGCGCCACTCGACGCGCAGCGTGCCGTCGTCGACGTACTTCATCAGCTTCGGCTGGACGTCGCGGGCGAACTTCCCGCAGAACGGGCACTGGAAGTCGGCGTACTCGACCAGGACGACCGGTGCGTCCGCGCGTCCCAGCGCGCGCGGGTCGCCGGCTTGGCGGCGCGCCTGGTCCGGCATCTTCACCGCGTCCCCGGACGGAGCGGGCGAGGCGCTGGACGAGGCGCTGGACGAGGCGGCCGGCGACCCGGCGGCCGGCCGGCCGTCTCCGCCGCCGGTCAGCGAGACGGCGCCGAGGCCGAGCGAGCCGGCCAGGACGGTCCCCGCGACCGCGATGACGACGCGGTTCCTGCGGGGTGAGGTGCTTGTGGACATGGTGATGCTCCCGACAGCGAAAGACGAAGGGCCGGGCGGGCGGCGAGGGGGGCCGGGGCCCGGAGGAGGACGTCGGTGTACGGCGCACGGCGGAATGCCGGTGCGCCGCAGCGGGAGCGGTCTAGATCCGCAGGATGGAGAGGAGGATGTGTCTGGGGGCGGGCGGCGCGGGACCCGCGCGCACGTCCACGGGCCGCCGGACAACGGCCTGGCGCGGCGCGTCCGGTGCGGCGATGGCGTGCGGCGCGGCGGTGTCGGCGGGCTGCGGCGCCCCCTGCGTCACGGTCGACGGCGGCTTCTTCGCGCACTGCGCCCCGTCATCGACGCCGGCCGCCGTATTCAGCGCGGCCGCATCTGGTGCCGCGGCGGTCCAGGTGTGGGCGGCCGGGGCTGTCGCCGGGCTGGCCGGTGGGGGCGCGGGGGCGGTGGCGGACAGCGCCGCCGATCCGAGTGCCTTCGTGCACAGGGCCGCGGCGAGCACGAGCAGCAGCAGCGTGATGACGCGGGTACGCGTCACCTGCGCAGGGCGCACGCCGCCACGAGCCATCGCCAGGGTCCCCTTCCGCGCCGGAACGCTTCGCCGCTCACCCTACGAACGACGACCGGCCGAGGCAAAAGCGAGGTCAGAGCCCGGGGAGCGCGGGGATGTCGGGGACGTCGATGTCGGGGACGAGGAGCGCGCCGCCGGCGAGGAGGGCGAGCAGGGCGGTGGCGGCGAACAGCCCCACCCAGGCGAGGCCGGGGACGCCGGTGAGGTGGGCGAGCTGGTCGGCGTCGGAGCTCGGCGCCATGTGCCGGGTGCGCATCCGCTGCAGCTCGATCACCGGCCGGGTCGCGGCGAGCAGCAGGAACCAGGCGGCCAGGTAGGCGAACCCGGCCTGGACGGTGGCGCTGCCCAGCCAGGACACCGCGAAGATGACCGCGCCGGTGGCGATCACCGACAGCGCGCCGTAGGCGTTGCGGATGATCACCAGCATCGCGGCCAGCAGCGCGAGGGAGAACCACAGCATGAGCGTGATGCGGCCCCAGGCGAGCAGCAGCGCGAAGAACAGCCCGAGCAGCGGCGGCGCGATGTAGCCGGCCATCGCGGTGAAGATCATGCCGGGGCCGTGCGGCTTGCCGCGCGACACCGTGACCCCGGAGGTGTCGGAGTGCAGCTTGATGCCGTCCAGCTTGCGGCCGGTGAGCAGCGCGATGAGCGCGTGCCCGCCCTCGTGCGCGATCGTGACGGTGTTGCGGGCGACGCGCCAGGTGGGGCCGTGCAGCACCGCGCCGAGCGCCAGGACGCCGACGAGCCCGACCAGCCACAGCGGCGGATCCGGCTGCGATCCCGTCAGCCGGTCCCACATGTCGGCGATGCTGATGTCTTCCACGTCCACCTCGGAGTCCGTCGTCGCGATGCCCACCGGCGCGATGCCCAACAGTAGGACGCCGCGGATAACGTCCGCGTTCGGTTCGTCGCGGATCGAGGTGATGTTTCGGAATCTTGCCGCCTTCGCCGCGTATTGCCGTTAGGGTGCCCTTCGCACCGACGGAGCGTCGGCAGGACGGGGGTCCGGGGCGGATGACGGAGAACGCGGGGATGGACGCGGACGCGCTGGCGGGGCGGTTCGCGCAGCTGTTCGCGGCGCTGGCCGGGAGCGTGGAGCGGGTCGTGCGCGGCAAGCGGGACCGGATCGAGCTGGCGCTGATCTGCCTGCTCGCCGAGGGGCACCTGCTCGTCGAGGACGTCCCCGGAGTGGGCAAGACCACGCTCGCGCGGGCGATGGCGGCGTCGGTCGAGGCGAAGTGGGCGCGCATCCAGTTCACCCCCGACCTGCTGCCCAGCGACATCACCGGGGTCTCGATCTTCAACCAGGGGACGAACGCGTTCGAGTTCCACCCCGGCCCGATCTTCGCCAACCTCGCGGTCGCCGACGAGATCAACCGCGGCTCGCCGAAGACGCAGTCGGCGCTGCTGGAGGTCATGGAGGAGCGCCGGGTGACCGTGGAGGGCGTCCCGCATCCGGTGCCGCGCCCGTTCATGGTCATCGCCACCCAGAACCCGGTGGACATGGACGGCACCTACCCGCTGCCGGAGGCGCAGCTCGACCGGTTCCTCATGCGGATCTCGATGGGCTACCCCGACCACCGGGCCGAGGTGGCGCTGCTCGCGGGCGCGCCGACCGGCGCGACGCTGGACCGGCTCCCCCCGGTGCTCGGCGCCGAGGACCTCGCCCGCGCGATCGGCTTCGCGCAGCGGCTGCACGTCGCGGCGCCGCTGCACGACTACCTGGTGCGGGTCGTCGCGGCCACCCGCGAGCACCCCGACCTGCGGCTCGGCGCGAGCCCCCGGGCCGGGATCGCGCTGCTGCGCGCGGCGCGGGTGCGGGCGGCGGCGGCCGGGCGCGGCTACCTCGTCCCCGAGGACGTGAAGGCGCTCGCCGTGCCGGTGCTCGCGCACCGGCTGCTCGCGACGCCGGAGGCGGAGCTGCGCGGGCGGACCGGCGCCGACGTGGTCGGCGAGGTGCTGCAGAGCGTGCCCACGCCGCAGGCCGCCGGGGTCTAGCGGTGCTGACGCCGCTCGGCTGGGGGACGGCGGCCGCCTCGGCCCCGCTGTACGCGGCGGGCTGGTGGCTCGGGTACCCGGAGCCCGCGATGCTCGCGGTCGCCGGGCTCGCGGCGGTCGCGGGCGCGCTGCTGTGGACGCTGCCGAAGCCCGACCTGGACGTCGGCCGCGAGATCGCGCCCGCGAAGGTGGCGCGCGGCGAACCGGCCGTGGGCGTCCTGCACGTGGCCGCCAAGGGGCGCGGGGTGCGCGGCCTCAGCGCGCGGGACGCGGCCGGACCGGCCGACGTGGCGGTCGACATCCCGCGCCTGCGCGCGGGCGCCGGGCGCACGGTGACGTACACGCTGCCGACCGCCCGGCGCGGGGAGATCCCCGTCGGGCCGCTGCGGCTGGTGCGGGCCGACCCGCTGCGGCTGGCCCGCCGGGTCCGCGAGTACGGCGAGCCGCGCGTGCTGCTGGTCCGGCCGCGGACGGTGCCGCTGCCGGTGCTGCCGTCCGGCCGCGCGCACCACCTGGAGGGTCCGACGAGCGACCGGTCCCCGGCCGGGACGGCGACGTTCCACGCGCTCCGCGAGTACGTGATCGGGGACGAGCTGCGCCACATCCACTGGAAGTCGTCGGCCCGCACCGGGACGCTGATGGTCCGCCGGCTCGTGGACGCGAGCCTGCCGACGACGGCGGTCGTGCTGGAGGCGCGGGCGCGGGCGTGGCCGGAGCCCGACGACTTCGAGCTGGCCGTGGACGCGGCGGCGTCCGTGGCCGCCGGGGCGGCCGCGGCGGGCTTCCCCGTCCGGGTCCTCACCGGCGGCGGCCCGCTGGCCGCCACCCGGGGCGGCCCCGACGACCTGGAGATCCTGCTCGACGCGCTCACCGCGGCCCGGACGCAGGAGGGGCCGCGGTCGGCCGTGGACGCGGTGCGCGGCGTGCGCGCGGGCGGCTCCCTCGTGGTGGTCGCGGCCGGCGACGCCGACCTGGGGGGCATCGCGTCCGTGCGGGCCCGGTTCGACCGGGTCGTGGTCCTGCGGGTCAGGGCGGCCGAGCCCGCGCCCGCGCCGCCCGGCGTCCATCTCATCGACGTGGCGGACCTGGACGGGCTGGCGGAGTCGTGGCGGCGGCTGGGGGGCGCCCGGTGACCCGCTACGCCTCGCTCGCCGTGACCGCCTGCCTGGCCGCCGTCGCGGGCCTGGCGTTCCAGCGGGTCTTCGGGCTCGGGCCGGTCGCCGCCGTCGCCGCCGTCGCCGCGGCCGTCCCGACGCTGCTGTGCGGGCTGCTGTCGGGCCCGCGCGCGAAGGGCCCGTGGCCGCTGTGGATCTCGCTCGTGCTGACCGTGCCCGCCTGGGCGGGGACCGTGTCGCTCACCGTCCTGCGGCCGGCGCTCGGCGACGGGACGCTGCCGCACAGCCTGCGCGAGGGCGTGCTCAGCTCGTGGAAGGCGATCCTGACCACGCTGCTGCCCGCACCCGCCGAGCCGGAGCTGCTCGTCCTGGTCAGCGTGGTGGTGTGGCTGGCGGCGTTCGCGTCCGCCGAGCTCGCGCTGCGCACCGCGCTGCGCGGGGCCCCGGCCGTCCCGGCGCTCGGCGCGTGGGCCGTCGCCCTGCCGCTCGGGGTGGACGGCCCCGGATCGAACGCGCCGCTCGCCGCCGCGACCATCGTGCTCATCGCCGTGCTGGTCCTCGTCCGCGCGGACGGCCCCGGCGCGGGCCTCGCCTGGCGGCCGCTGGCCGCCGGGATACCGGCCGCCGCCGTCCTCGGGGCGCTGGCGTTCGCGGCCGGCCCGGTCGTCCCGGTCCGCGCCGCGCCCTACGACCCGCGCGAGCAGGTGCAGGCCCCGCCGCCGCAGCAGCGCGACGGCGTCAGCCCCCTCGACCGCGTCGGGGGCTGGCTGCTGAACCCCGGCCAGGTCATGTTCACCGTCGACTCCGCGGGCACCGCGGTCGAGCGGCTCGCCGTCCTGGACACGTTCGACGGAGTGACCTGGTCGTCCAGCGCCCGGTTCGTGCCCACCGGAAGCCGCGTGCCGGAGGGGCCGGAGCCGGGCAAGAGCCGCGAGATCGCGCAGCGGATCACCATCCGCGACCTCTCCGGCGTGTGGGTGCCGGCCCCCGACCGGCCCCGGCGGGTGGACGGCCTGCCCGTCGTCGCCGACCCCGGCAGCGGTGCCCTCGCCACCGCCCAGCCGCTGCGCCCCGGCCAGGCGTACCGGGTCGACTCCGTTGTGCCCGAGTGGACGGCCGCCGACCTGACAGGCGCGGGCATCGCCACCGACCCGGAGGCCGACGCCGCCCTGCGGCTGCCGTGGGGGCCGGGCGCGCGGAAGGCGCCCGTCCAGATCGCCGAGTTCCGCCGCTTCGCGCAGGCGGCGACCAAGGGCGCCTGGACGCCGCTGCAGAAGGCCGCGATGCTCGCCGGCTACCTCAAGATCTACGCCAAGTACGACGTGACCGCGGCGCCGGGGCACGGCTACCGGCAGATCGACTACTTCCTCGGCCAGGGCAGGCGCGGCACGCCCGAGCACTTCGCCACCGCCTACGCCCTGCTCGCCCGGACCCTCGGCCTCCCGTCCCGCGTCGTCGTGGGGTTCGAGGGCGGCCGGCGCGCGGGCGGCGCCGTCGAGGTCCGCTCCGGGGACGTCACGGTGTGGCCCGAGATCAAGTTCGACCGCCTCGGCTGGATCCGGTTCAACCCGCTCCCCGACAGCGCGCGCTCCGCCAAGGGCAACGAGGGCGTCGCGGCGGGGGAGACCGAGCAGAAGCTGGAGCAGGCGCAGGAGACCGCCGCCGCCCAGGAGCAGGACCCCGGCCCGGACAAGCCGACGCGGCAGGAAGCACAGAACACGGCTCCCGCCGAGGACGCGCCCACACCGTGGTGGGTGTTCGCCTCGATCGCGGTGGGCGCGCTCGTCATCGGCTACCTGTGCGCCGTCCTCCTCGCCCCGGCGGTGCGCAGGCGAAGGCGCCGGACGGGCACGCCCGCCGCCCGCATCACCGGCGCCTGGCACCAGGCGCTCGACCATCTCGCGGACATCGGCCTGGCCACGGCCCGGACGCTGACCGCGCAGGAGGTCGCGCGCTTCGGCGCGTCCCGCGTCGGCGAGGACGCCGGCGGCCACCTGGATCCGCTCGCCGACCTGGTCGACCGCAGCCGCTTCGCCGCGTCCGGCCCCGACGAGCGCGCCGCCGACCTTGCCTGGCGGCACACCGACGAGCTGGGACGCCTCGTCACCGCCAGGGCGGGACGCGTCCGGCGCCTCCGCCGGCGCCTGCACCCGAGGTCGCTGCGGGACCGCGCGGTCAGGCGGGAGGCACGCTGACGGCGATCTCGCCGCCGAGCACGGCGCCCGTCTCCAGCTCCAGGTCGTCCCCGCTCCAGAACCGGCCCGGGTCGAACCAGTTCGGGCGCCGCCCCTTCGGCAGCAGCCCCATCGACTGGTAGGTCACCGCGACGATCTCCGCGCAGAACGCCGTCTCCAGATTCATGTCCCGCTCGGCCGGACGGCGGACGGGAACCCGCCCCCGCAACCAGCGCGTCGCCAGCTTCGAGGTCGACGGGAACGGGGTGCCGTCCAGCCGCGCCACCGCGCGCAGCGCCGCGTCCTCCATCGCGCGGGACGCCGGCGGGTCGAGCTGGCGCAGCCACGCCCGCTGCCCGTACCGGTTGCCCCACGCGAGGACGGCGTCGCGCAGGTCGTGCAGCTGCGCGCCGCGGTGGTGCCCGCCCGTCCACATGTCGCGCAGCGAGCGGCCCAGCTCGGCGTGCCACATCAGCGGCGGCAGGTCGTCGATCACCACCGCCATGCCGACGTGGTTGACGGGGCTGTTCGTCGTCATCTGGATCGCGCGGTCCGCGACCGTCCGGCCGCGGAACAGCCACACGTCCCCGGTGCGGGTCAGCTCGGCGGCCTGGTCGAGGGAGATGCTGGTGCCCGGCATGATCGATACCGTAGCCGGATGGGATGGTGGAAGAGCTCGACCCTGTGGAAGGCGCTCGGCGTCGCCGGGTTCGTCGGCGTCGCCGCGACCGGCGCCGTGATCGTGCGCTCCGAGCGGCGCCGCCGCTCCTACACGCCGGAGGAGATCCGCGGCCGGCTGCACGAGCGGATCGACGGGCCGGCCGGGGAGCGGCCGTGACGGCGCGGGCCGTCCGCGTCCCCGGCCCGGACGACCTGGACCGCGCCTGGCGGGCCGTGTCCGCGGTGCTCGGCCCCACCCCGCTCGTCCCGTCCGCGCTGGCGCCCGGGGCGCTGCTGAAGCTGGAGACGTGCCAGCCGACCGGCGCGTTCAAGGTGCGCGGTGCGCTCGCGGCCGTCGCGGCGCTGCCGGACGGCGTCCCGGCGGTGACGGCGAGCGCGGGCAACCACGGGCTCGGCATGGGCTACGCCGCCGCGCGGTCCGGCGCGGACGTGACCGTGGTCGTCTCGACGCGGGCGTCCCGGGTCAAGGTCGACAAGATCGGCGCGTACCCGGTGCGGCTCGTCCAGCACGGGCTGACCTACGACGAGGCCGAGGCGTACGCGGTGACCCTGCCCGGCCACTACGTCTCGCCCTACAACGACCCGGCCGTCATCGCCGGGCAGGGCACGATCGGCCGCGAACTCGACCGGCAGGCCGCCGGGCCGCTCACCGTCGTCGCGCCGGTCGGCGGCGGCGGGCTGCTCGCCGGGCTCTGCCTCTGGGCGCGCGAGCGCGGCGACGTCCGGATCGTCGGCGTCGAGTCGGCGGTGTCGCGTGGCGTGTCCGCCTCCGTGGCGGCCGGTCACGCCGTCCCGGTCGAGGTCGGCGAGACGTTCGCCGACGGACTGCCCGGCAACCTCGAACCCGGCTGCGTGACCCCCGAGGTCATCGCGGACACCGCCGAGCTGACCTCGGTGACCGATGACCAGATCCGGACGGCGCTGCGCCGGCTGTTCGGCGAGCACGGCCTCGTCGCCGAGGGCGCGGGCGCGGCGGGCCTCGCCGCCGTTCTCGCCGGTCAGATGGAGATCACCGGGCGTCTCGTGGTGGTCGTGTCGGGCCGCAACATCACCGTTCCCACCTATATCGACGCAATACGCGAAAACTGAGCTATCCGGGAAAACCCGGGCGGGTGCGCGCGGCGAGCCACTACGGTGTCCTGCAAAACGGGGCGGGTGAACGTGCGTGCGTAGGGCGTTTCTGGGGTCTTTGTTCCGGCGTGACCGGTTGACGGGGCAGGTCGCGGTCGGGCTCGTCGGCGTGCTCGTCATCGGCGCCGCCGTCTACGGGGTGGGCGTGGCGAGCGCCAAGTACCGGCTCGCCGACGTCGGCGCCTGGCTGACCGCGCGGTCCAAGGGCGCCGTCGTGCACATCAACGGCCTGGCCGGCAAGGTCGACGGCAAGACCGCCGTGGTCCCGCAGATGCGCGGTCACAACATCAAGATCGTCCAGGACGGCGCCACCGTGCTGATCGTCGACCTGGACACCGGCGTCGTCAGCCGGCTCGACCCCTCCCAGCTGGACGTCGGGACGAGCCGCCCGCTCGGCAAGGGCCTGCAGATCCTCGCCGGCGCGGGCAGGGCGTACACGGTCGACTCGGTGCAGGGCGTCGTCCAGGAGATCGACCCGGTCGGCCTGACGCCGGTCGGCGCGTCCGCGACGCTGCCGCCGATCCTCGGGCAGGCCGCCGTCGACGCGCGCGGCACGCTCTGGGTGCCGGTGGCGCGCAACGGGGAGGTCGCGGCGTTCTCCGGCGGCCGCCTCCGGCCGCCGGTCCGCGTCGGCAAGGCCGGCGACGCCCTCGCGCTCACCATGGCCGCCGGGGACCCGGTCGTCACCAACTCCACCGCCGCGACCGCCACCGTCGTCAAGGCGTCCGGGGCGACGCTGACCGTGAGCCTGCCGACGACCGTCCGGCAGGCGGGCCGCGGCGGCGTGCTCGCCCCCGCCGCCACCGACGGCACCACCGTCCCGCTGCTGGTGCCCGGCGCCGGGTCGCTGGTCACCGTCGACACCGGCACCGGCCGGTACTCCAGCACGCGGCTGGCGATGCCGAAGCACCGCTACCGGCCGCCGCAGATGCTCGGCGGGAAGGTCTACATCCCGGACGAGACCGCCGGGGCGCTGATCGTGTACGACTCGGCGAACAACCGGTTCGACAAGCCGGTCCGGGTGACCGGAGGCCCGGCCAGGCTGGACGTCTTCGTCCGCGACGGGCTGCTGTGGGCGAACGACCCGTCCGGCCCGCACGCCGTCGTGATCGACCGGCAGGGCGCCGGGAAGGGCGTCGACAAGTACAAGGACCAGGTGCCCGGCGGCCGGAACCGGCGGCCCATCCCGCTGCCCGGCGGGCCGGAGGCCCCGCCCCCGCCCCGCACGCCGCGGTCGCCCTCGCAGCCGACGAAGGCGCCGGGCCCGGGGGATCCGCCGAGCGCGCCGTCCAACATCTCCGTCACGCCCGGCGCGGGCACGATGCGGGTCGACTTCCAGCCCTCCCAGGGCGAGGGCGTCATCGGGTACGTGCTGAAGGACGTCCCGTCCGGCCTGACCGCGAGCCCGGCCACGGTCCAGGGCGCCGGCCCGTACACCTTCACCGTGAGCGGCGGGGAGTGCGGACGCGAGTACCAGTTCCGCGTCGCCGTCCGCTACCGGGACGGACGCGGCCGGACCCGCGAGCAGGTGTCGGCGGCCAGCGACCCGGTGCGGCCGTGCGTGACGCCGGGCGCGCCGACCGGCCTGAAGGCGAAGGCCACCTCGGCCGGGGCCGAGGTCGCGTGGACCCCGCCGCCGGGCGGGGGAGCGGTCACCTACAAGCTCGCCTGGACCGGCCCGGTCGGCGGCTCGGTGACGGGCTCGGCCACGTCCGCGACGCTCAGCGGCGTGTACACGAACGGCCGCTACACCTTCACCCTCACCGCCGCCAACGGCGCCGGGACGGGTTCGTCCGCCACCCTGACCGCCGCGCTCACCGGTCCCGCGGTGAACTACCCGGTGGAGCGCAACGGCAACTCCGACGCCTACATCAGGCCGACGGCCGACGCGAACAGCAGCGGCGAACTCCTGGCGACCATGCACGACAACAACGGCGAGATGGTCGCCGTCCAGTGCCAGGAGAAGGGCGCCTACTACAAGCACCCGAACGACGCCAACCTCGCCGGGGACATGTACGCCAAGATCACCTACAAGGGCGCGACCGGCTACGTCATCGGCTACCTCGTCAACACCCCGGGCGACTGGAAGAGCTTCGCGGGCCTGCCCGTCTGGAAGTGCAAGTAGCCCGCAGGACGCCCGGTCAGCCCCGCTTCTGCTGGCCGTCCTTGGGGACGCACGTGCGCTCCGACCAGGACACGTCCGGCGCGCCCCCCTGGTGGAGGCGCAGTACCGCGCCCACCCGGAAGCAGTAGGCGGTCCCCGGCCGCAGCCCCGGCACGGTCGCCGAGCGCGACCCCGCCGGGACCGGCGTGATCGGCTGCGACCCGGCGGGCTGCCGCTGGACGATCAGCGGGAGCCCCCGCGCGGCGGCCGGCAGCGTCCAGGCGAGCGCGACCGTCCGGCCGGCGTGCCGGGCCTTGAGCCCGCGCGGCCGCGTCTGCGCGAGCTGCGCGGCCGTCACCGGCTCCTGCTGCGGCGCCGCCGCCTGCGGAGCGGCCGAGGACGCCGGAGCCGCCGGCTGCCCGCCCTTCCCGGCGTCATCGCCGCCGTTCGCGAGCGCGAGCGCCCCCACGCCGAGCGCGAGACCGCCGGTGAGCGCCACACCCGCCGCGACGATCAGCCCCCGGCGCGGCCCGTCCTGCGGCCGGCCGGGCGGCGCCTCGGGCGGCCCCGGGTGCGGCACGGGCGCAGCGGGCGGGCCGGTGTACGGCGCGGGCGGCGCGGTGTGCGGTGTGGTGGTGCCCGTGTGCGGTGTGGTGGTGCCCGTGTGCGGTGTGGTGGGGCCCGTGTGCGGGGTCGTGGGGCCGGTGTGCGGTGTGGTGGGGCCGGTGGCGCCGTGCGTGCCGCTCGTGCGCGAGTCGCCGGTCGTCGGCGCCCACTCCGGGACGAGCGGCGGTCCCGGCACGCCGGGCGCCGGGCCCGGGGTCACGACGCCGCCGCTGTGGGCGACGTCGGTGGCCGGGAGGCCGAGCTCGGCCTGCGTCCGCTGCAGCGCCCGCGCGAACTCCACGGCGGTCGCGAAGCGCTGCTCGGGCACCTTCGCCATAGCGCGCGCGATGACGTCCATGACCTGCGGCGGGACGTCCGGCCGGGGGATCGGCGGCGGCGCCTCGTGCAGGATCCGCAGCATCAGCGGCGCGATGCCCTCCCCGGCCGGGCCCTTGAACGCCGGGCGCCCGGCGAGCAGCTGGTACAGCGTCGAGCCGAGCGAGTAGATGTCGGCGCCGACGCCGGGCGGACGGCCCTCCAGCACCTCGGGCGCCGCGTGGTGCGGGGTGAACGCCTGGGTGTGCGTGGCGTCGAAGGAGTCGACCAGGCGGGCGATGCCGAAGTCGGCGAGCGCGGGCTCCCCGTACCGCGACAGCAGCACGTTCTGCGGCTTGACGTCCCGGTGCAGGATGTCGGTCTCGTGGGTGGCGGCGAGCGCGCCCGCCATCTTCACCCCGATCCGCAGCACGTCCGCGACCGGCAGCGGCCCCTCCCTGGCGAGCCGGTCGGTGAGCGCGCCGTGCTCGAAGTACTCCATCGCGATGTAGGGGCGGCCGCCGGCGGTGGTGCCGGTGTCCAGCACGGTCACGATGTTCGGATGCCCCGACAGCCGCCCGGTGATCTTGCATTCGCGCTGGAACCGGCGCAGCGCCGCGGAGTCCACCGTGCCGACCGACAGGACCTTCAGCGCGACCATCCGGTCGAGGCGCTCCTGGTGCGCGCGGTAGACGACGCTGAAGCCGCCCTCGCCGACCTGCTCCAGTACCCGGTAGCCCGGGACGTCCTCGCTCATGGGCCGGGGGCCCCTCTCCGTCGCTCGTCGTGTCCGGGTCGCGGCGGGGGCGCGTGCGTCCGGCCGCGTCGGTCCGACGGGGTGCGGCGCGGGACGGTTCCCGGGGAGGTCAACAGCGTAGTACGGGGACGAATCCGGCGCGGCTCCTCACACGAAGACCCGGCGGCCGCCGCCTCCGGTGTGCCACATGAACGGATATGGGATGACATTTCCAGTCGGGCTGATTAATCGTTGTCCCAATTCCGCGCCGTCCTTCGCCCGCCGCGCTCTAACCTCGGGTTTCGCGACGGAGGAACGGCCCAGAGGGAGTGGCCCGCGGTGGCGGAAGATGTCCTGACGCAGGCGGAGACGGAAGCACCGCCGACGAATTCGGCTTATGTGGACCTTGTCCGGATGGCGTATTTCGTTCTGCCGGGCGGGGGGAAGCGCGTCTACCGGCTGGCGATCGCCCGCCGGATCGTGGACGGCGCCTCGCGCGGCGCCCGCGACCGCTCCGCCGCCGGGCACGCCCGCCGGCGCACCCGCGTGCTGCGCCGGGCGCTGCGCCCCTCCCGCCGCCTCCAGATCGGCCTCGGCCCGTGGCTGCGGGCGCTGCCCGCGCGGCTGCCCGACCCGGCGCTGACCGCGGCGCTCGGTCGGCTCGCACCGCACGTCCGCGCCGCCTACGTGCTCCGGCACATCGAGGGGCTGCCCCGGTACCGGGTCCGCGACCAGCTGATCGACCTCGGCGTGCGCGACCCGTGGCCCGCGATCCGCGCCGCCGAGGCCGTCCGGGTGCCGGTGCCGCGCGGCGCCGACCGGTTCGGGCCGGAGACGCTGCGGCCCGTCCGGAACCGGTCGGTGCTGCCGCTGGCGACCGCCGCCGTCCTCACCGCCGGGCTCGTCGGCGCGCTCGTCGCGACCGAGCACGGCGACTCCCGGGAGGCGTCCGCGCGGGCGCCGCGGCTCGTGTCCGCCGCGCCGGACGCCTGGACGCGCGGCGCCCGCACCCTGGACGCGTGGCCCGCGCGCGGCGACCTCGCCGGCGACCGGGCGTTCGTCCGGCGCGCCGCGAGCGCCTGGGCGGACGCGTCCGGCGGCCACCGCGCCGCCGGCGGCGCCGTCCGGCTCCTGTACGCGGGCCGGCCGGACGGCACGCCGCTCGCCGTCCTGCGGCGCGGCGACCGGCTGGCCCGCTACACCCCCGGCCGGCTGGACGTGTTCCCGGCCGGCACCGGCCCGTCCGCCCCGATCGCCCTCGGCGGCGGACGCTACCTCCTCGCCCCGTGGGACTCCCGGCCCGAGACCCTCGCGGGGGAGCGGCTGGCGGTGTCCGGCGGCGTGACCGCCCCCGCCCGCGCGGGCACCGACTGCGGGCGCGGCCCGCTGTTCCACCTCGGCTCCCGGACGGTCGGCGACCTCGGCGGCCCGCGCGCCGCCGTCCTCACCTACCACTCGCCCGCGTGGCGCCCGCGCGCCCAGGAGCCCGAGCGCCTCGGCCGGGAGGGCCGCGAGGTCTGGGAACGGCTGGCCTGCGCGGCGCCCCGCCCGTCCCGGCCGGTGGCGGAGGCGATGGCGTTCGGCTTCTGGTCCGGGAAGCTGCCGCACGGGGGCGGGTCCGCCGACTGGGTGTGCACCCGCCTCTCCTACGCGTCCGGCGGGAGCACGGCCCAGGCCACGCTGCTCGGGGCCAAGGCCCGGTCCACGGGCGCCTGCGACGCCGGCCGCCCGGTCAGCGGGACGTGGTGGCGGGCCCCCTCCGGCCGCTGGTACTACCTGGCCGCCGCCGGGCGCGGCCTCGTCCCGCACGCCGGCGGCGTCCGCCGCTCGACCACCCGCAAGCGGCTGCTCGTCGCCACCGGGACCCCGCGGACGCCGGTCGCCCTCACCGCCCGCTGACCAGAGCCCGAGTCAGCGCGCGCTTACCCCGATGGTGCACACTGGGAGGGGACCGAACGAGATTCAGGGAGTCGCAGATGGGCAAGGGGCCGCTGTCCGGAGTACGGGTGGTCGAACTGGCCGGGATCGGACCCGGCCCGGTCGCCGCGATGCTGCTGGCCGACCTCGGCGCCGACGTGATCCGCGTCGACCGCGCCTCCGCCGTCCGGGAGGGCGAGGTGACCGGCGGCACCGACTTCAGCAACCGCGGCAAGCGGTCGATCGCCATCGACCTGAAGAGCGAGAAGGGCCGCGAGGTCGTCCTCCGCCTGGTCGAGAAGTCCGACGTCCTCCTCGAGGGGTTCCGGCCCGGCGTCACCGAGCGCCTCGGCATCGGCCCGGACGACTGCCTCGCCCGCAACCCGGGGCTCGTCTACGGCCGGATGACCGGCTGGGGCCAGGAGGGCCCGCTGTCGCACACCGCCGGGCACGACGTCGGCTACATCGCCGTCACCGGCGCGCTGCACGCCATCGGCCGCGCCGGCGGCCCGCCGCAGGTCCCGATGAACCTGCTCGGCGACTTCGCCGGCGGCAGCATGTACCTGATCGTCGGCGTGCTGTCCGCCCTGCTGGAGTCGAAGACCAGCGGACGCGGCCAGGTCGTCGACGCCGCCATCGTGGACGGCACCGCCCACCTGTCCACGTTCATCCACGGCTTCCTCGCGGGCGGCATGTGGGAGGACCGCCGCGGCGTCAACATGCTCGACACCGGCGCCCCCTGGTACGACGTCTACGAGACCTCCGACGGGCGGCATATGGCCGTCGGCGCCATCGAGCCCCAGTTCTACGCCGAGTTCCTCCGCCTCGGCGGCCTGGACGGCGAGGACCTCCCGCACCAGCACGACCGCGCCGGCTGGCCCGTCCTCCGCGAGCGCTTCGCCGCCCTCTTCAGGACGCGGACCCGCGACGAGTGGACGGAGGTCTTCGTCCCGAGCGACGCCTGCGTGGCGCCCGTGCTGTCCATGACCGAGGCCGCCGAGCACCCCTACAACACGGCCCGCGACGTCTTCCCCGACCTGGCCGGGCACCGCCAGCCCGCCCCGGCGCCCCGCTTCTCCCGGACGCCCGGCGGGACCGACGGCGTGCCGGCCCTGCCCGGCGGCCACACCCGCGCCGTTCTGGCCGACCTCGGCTTCGACGACGCCGACACCCTCCTGAAGGAAGGCGCCGTCACCCAGGCCTGATTTCGGCCCCTTGTGAACCGGCTGACAATTTCTCCCGCGTAACCGGCGGCCGTCCCACAAGACGGGGTCGGAGAGCGGCCGTACGTTGTGGGCACTCCACCCCGATCATCACGGTGATGAGCGGCCGGGCCCGGCGCATTCCGCGCGGGCCGCGGCCTCTTTTCGGCGTGCCCTCACGAGGGAGATGCTCATGCGTTTCAGACGACTCCGGGCCTGGGCGGTCACCGCCGCCGCCGCGGCCGCGGCGCTCGGCGTGACCGGCCTGGTCGCGCCCGCCGCGCACGCCGAGACCAGCCCGGACGGCGCGAACGACTGGAACTGCAAGCCGTCGTTCTGGCATCCCCGGCCGGTCGTGCTCGTGCACGGGACGTTCGAGAACATGGCGTTCAACTGGCAGAAACTCTCCCCGGCGCTGAAGAAGGCCGGATACTGCGTCTACGCCCTCAATTACGGCGGCCCGAAGGACGGTCCCATTCAGGGGATCTATGACATCGCGGACTCGGCCGGGGAACTGTCGGCGTTCGTCGACAAGGTGCGCGCCTCGACCGGCGCGTCCAAGGTCGACATGGTCGGGCATTCGCAGGGCGGCATGATGCCCCGGTACTACATGAAGTTCCTGGGCGGGGCCGCGAAGGTCGACAAGCTCGTCGGGCTCGTCCCGTCCAACCACGGCACGAGCCTGTCGGGCCTCGTCCAGCTCGGCAGCCTGCTCGGCATCACGCAGGCGGTGGTGAAGGCGGCGCCGGCTGCGGGCCAGCAGATCACCGGCTCCGACTTCCTGCAGAAGCTCAACGCGGGCGGCGACACGGTGGCCGGCCCGACCTACATCGTCCTCGCCACCAAGTACGACGAGGTCGTCACGCCCTACACCTCGGCGTTCCTCAACGGTTCGAACGCGCAGAACGTCCTGCTGCAGGACAAGTGCGCGAACGACACCAACGCGCACGTCGGCATCGCCTTCGACCCGGTGGCGATCAAGTTCGTGCTGAACTCGCTCGACATCTGGGGCCCGTACTGGCCCATCGACTGCGGCAACCCGCTCGGCTGACCCGCCCGCACGAGATCCCGCCCGGACACGATCCTGCCCGGACACGGCGGCGCCCGGTGGCCTCCCCTTTCACCACCGGGCGCCGTCCGCCATGGTCGGGGACCGGGCCCGGCTAGAGGCCCAGGCGCTTGGCGGCGATCTCGTTCATGATCTCGTTGGTGCCGCCGCCGATGCCGAGGATGCGGGCGTCGCGGTAGTGGCGCTCCACCTCCGACTCGCGCATGTAGCCCATGCCGCCGTGCAGCTGGACGGCCTCGTGCACGACGTGCTCGCAGGCGAGGACGGCGGTGTTCTTGGCGTAGGCGGTCTCGGTGAGCACGTCCTCGCCCGCCGCGTGCCGCTCGGCGACCGCCTGGACGTAGGTCCGCGCCACGTCGGTCTGCCGGGCCATCTCGGCGATCTTGTGCCGGACGAGCTGCCGGGACGCGAGCGGCCGGCCGAAGGTGTCGCGCTCGCGGACCCAGCCGAGGGTGAGGTCCAGGCAGCGCTGCGCCGTCGCGTACGCCTGGACGGCGAGGGACAGCCGCTCGGTCACGAAGTTCTGCACGATCTGCAGGAACCCGCTGTTCTCCGCGCCGACCAGGTTCGCGACCGGCACGCGGACGTCACTGAACGACAACTCGGCCGTGTCGGAGCAGAGCCAGCCCATCTTGCGCAGCGGCTTGGACACCGCGAACCCCGGCGTGCCCTTCTCGATGACCAGGAGGGAGATGCCGTCGAAGCCGGGCCCGCCCGTCCGCACCGCCGTGGTGACGAAGTCCGCGCGCACGCCCGAGGTGATGAACAGCTTGGCGCCGTTGACGACGTAGTGGCCGCCGTCACGGACGGCGGTGGTGCGGATGCCCGCGACGTCCGAGCCGGTGCCGGGCTCGGTGATGCCGAGCGCGCCGATCGCCTCGCCCGCGAGCACCGGCCGGGCGAACCGGTCGATCAGCGCGTCGTCGCCGGACGCGATGATGTGCGGCAGCGCGATCCCGTGCGTGAACAGCGACGCGACGACGCCGCCGGACCCGCCCGACTGGATGATCTCCTCGGCGACGATCAGCCCGTCGAACAGGTCGCCGCCGGACCCGCCGGCCTCCTCCGGGAACCCGGCGCCGAGCAGCCCCGCTTCGGCGGCCCGCGCGTGCAGGGCGCGGGGGAGCTCGCCGGCGTCCTCCCACTCCGCGAGATGGGGGACGATCTCGCGCGCGGTGAAGTCGCGGACGAGCCGGCGCAGCTCCGCGCGCTCGGGGGTGTGCCAGGGACGCAACGCCGCCTCCTCGATGTCAGAACCGGATTCGGAATCTAACAGGAGGCGTCCGGGCGGGAGGCGGCGCGTCCGGCCCTCGGCCGGCCGCGCCGCCCCGCGCCGGGCGGTCAGCCGGCCGCGTCCGCGACGGCCCGGGACCAGAGCCCGAGCGCGTCGTCGACCTGCGCCTCGGTGACGATCAGCGGCGGGATCATCCGGACGACGTTCCCGTGCGCGCCGCAGGTCAGCAGCAGCAGGCCGTGCTCGGCGGCGGCCTGGTGCGCCCGCTGCGCGGCGGCCGCGTCGGGCTCGCCGGCGGCGGTGGTGAACTCGCTGGCCTGCATCAGGCCGAGCCCCCGCACGTCGCCGATCTCCGGGTGGTCGGCGGCGACCTTGCGGAGCCCGTCGTTCAGCCGGGCGCCCTGCCGGGCGGAGTTGCCGACGAGGTCCTCGTCCTGGATGACCTGGAGCGTCGCCAGCGCGGCCGCGCACGCGACGGCGTTGCCGCCGTAGGTGCCGCCCTGGGAGCCGGGCCGCGCCTTCTCCATGAGCGCCGTCGGCGCCGCGATCGCCGACAGCGGGAAGCCGCTGGCCAGCCCCTTGGCGGTGATGAGGACGTCGGGGCGCGCGGCCGAGTGCTCGTGGCCCCAGAACCGGCCGGTGCGGCCGTAGCCGGTCTGCACCTCGTCCATGATCAGCAGGATGCCGTGCCGGTCGGCGCGCTCGCGCAGCCCCTCCAGGAACGCGGGCGGCGCCGGGATGTAGCCGCCCTCGCCGAGGACGGGCTCGACGATGAACGCCGCGGTGTCGGACGCCGGGCTCGCGGTGATGAGCAGGTAGTCCAGTTCGCGCAGCGCGAACCGGGTCGCCTCCTCCTCGTCCCACCCGTACCGGTACGCCTGCGGGAACGGCGCGATCGCGGCGCCCGGCATCAGCGGGCCGATGCCCGCGCGGAACTTCGTGCCGGCCGTGGTGAGGGCGGCGGCGCCCATCGTCCGGCCGTGGAAGGAGCCGTGGAAGACGACGATGTTCGGCCGGCCGGTGGCGTGCCGGGCCAGCCGGATGGACGCCTCGACGGCCTCGCTGCCGCTGTTGAGGAAGAACAGCGAGTCCAGGCCGTCCGGTAGGACGCCGCCGAGCGCGTCGACCAGCCGCAGCAGCGGCTCGTGCATCACCGTCGTGTACTGGCCGTGGATGAGCGTGCCGACCTGCTCGCGCGCCGCCTCCACCACCCGCGGATGGCAGTGGCCGGTGTTGGTGACGCCGATGCCCGCGGTGAAGTCCAGGTGCCGGCGGCCGGCCGTGTCGTAGAGGTACACGCCCTCGCCGCGTTCGGCCAGGACCGGGGTGGCCTGCTTGAGCAGGGGTGACAGCGTAGCCATGGCGTCCCTCCGGTAGATTGTCGACAATCTGCAATCTAGGTGCCCCCGGGAGTGGATGTCCAGGGGGCGTCCCTCTCGTGCCGCCTCTCGGGCTGATTCTCGGACTAGGTGCGGGAGCTGCTGAGCCGGCGGATGGAGTCGGTCATGTGCTCCTCGATGAGCCCGAGCAGCCGCTCCTCCTCGCCGTCGCCGATCGCGTCGACGAGCCGCCGGTGCTCCTCGACGAGGTCGGACGGCTCGGGGTAGGTGTCCTGCAGCGCGTTCAGGCACATCCGGGTCTCCACCAGCAGGGTGTGCGCCATCCGCTCCAGCCGGGGGCTGCCGGACGAGCTGACCAGCACCTCGTGGAACGCCTGGTCGGCGTCGCTCATCGCGACCCGGTCGCGCTGCCGCGCCGCCTCCACCAGCGCCTCCAGGGCGTCGGTGAGGCGGGCCACCGCCTCACCGCGGTTCCGCTCCATGATCAGCTTGCACGCCTCCCGCTCGATCGCGAGCCGGGCGAGGTAGACGTCCTCGACGTCCCCCTCGTCCAGGGTGATCACGAAGAGCCCGCGGTGCGGCTCGCTGACCAGCAGCCCCTCCTGGACGAGCCGCTGCATCGCCTCGCGCAGCGGGCCGCGGCTGATGCCCAGGCGCGCGGCGAGGTCGGCCTCGCCGAGCTGCGCGCCGGGCTCCAGCGACCCGTACATGATCGCCGAGCGCAGCTCGTCCGAGACGATCTCGACGGTCGACTTGCGGGGGACAGGTTCCAGCTCACCCAAATGGCCCATGCCGCGGGCCCCTTTCGTCATAGCTGCCAGGTATGTCGTCCCTGTTCGGCCGCGCCGCCGGCCGGGGCGGCGGCGGGGCCGGCGGAGACGGCGGCCGGGACGGCGAACAGCCGGCCCAGCCCGGTGCGCGGCGGGAGGCCCCCGGGGCCGGACGCGAGCCGCAGCCCCTCCCACACGCTCACCTGGTTGGCGGTGAGGACCGGCTTGCCGACCCGCGCCTCCAGCTCCTCGAGCCAGGACACGGTGTGCAGCGCGGTGTCGGGCACCAGCACCGCCTCGGCGTCCGGATGGTCGTTGGCCGCGACGAAGGCGAGCACCTCGTCGCGCCCGAGGGTGCCGACCTCGGCGGCGGTGACGATGCCCCGGCAGGACAGCGCCACCACCTCGATGCCGGCGTGGCCGAGGAAGCCGGCGAACCGCTCGGCGACGTCGGCCGGATAGGTCGCGGCGACCGCGACCCGGGACAGCCCGAGCGCCCGCGCGGCGTGCACGAAGGCGAACGACGTGCTGGACGCGGGCACGCCCGCCGCCTCGCCGACGCCCGCGACCTGCGCGGCGGCGCCGTCCCAGCCGAACACGAAGCTCCCGCTGGTGCACGCCCACACGGCGGCCTGGACGCCCAGGCCGCGCAGCGTGCGCGCGCCCTCGCCGAGCACGTCGGCGCCGCCGATGTCGAGCAGCGCGTCCACGCGGTGCGCGTCCTCGCGCATGAGCGTGTGCACCACCGGGAGGCTGACCTCGCCCGCCCCCGAACGGCGCAGGGCGCGCTCGATGGCGGGGTAGTCGTCCTCGGCGCTGTAGCCCGGATACAGGAACCCGACGCTCACCACGTTCTGCCGCATGGTGCCGGCAATCCTACCTTCGTCGATCATGGGGGCACCTTCCCGTCATGCCGCGGTGGTCGGCGCGAGCTGCGCCAGCGACTGCCCGGGACCGGCCGCGGTGCGGCCCATCGCGCGCAGCGCCGAGCACATCGTCACCTGGTTGGCGGTCAGCACCGGTTTGTGGATCATCTGCTCCAGCGGCGCGATGATGTCGTAGGTCGGCACGTTCGTGCAGCTGATGAAGACGGCTTCGGCCTCGGGGGCGTCCACCGTCGACACCGCCGACACGATCTCGCCGTAGCCGACCTTCCAGATGTGGCTGAGCAGCCCCATCCCGACCGACGACACGACCTCGATCCCGTACTCGCCGAGGAAGGACACGAGGCGGTCGGTGACCGCGTCGATGTACGGGGTGACGACCGCGATGCGCGAGATGTCCAGCAGCCGCAGCGACTCCACCAGCGCGCCCGAGGTCGTGGTCGACACGGGGGCGCCCGCCATCATCATCGACTCGTGCAGCTCCAGCTCGCCGGCCTTGCCGCGGATGAAGCTGCCGGACGCGCAGGCGTAGGCGACGGCGAGCGGCTCGGGCGCGAGGACGTCCCGGGTCGCCTGCCGGACGATCGACTGGTCCGACAGCGCGGACGCCATCTCCACGGTGACCGGGACGGGGACGTACGGGAGCCGGGTCATGAACAGCGACACGTCGTCGGGCGTCCAGCGCCACAGCTCGCGGTCGAGGGCGAAGTCGAACGGCGCGACCACCCCGATGCCGTGCTGGGCCAGCAGCTCGGGGCCGACGACCAGCGTGGGGTCGAATGTCATCTGCGAGGCCACCGCTCTACGACTCGGAACGGCCGTAGACGAGGCGCTCGCCGACACCGCCGGATCGCCAGACGTCGTTGCACGCCTCGGCCATCCGGTCGAGCCCGTCGACGATCGTCGCGTACACGTTTCCGGGGACCCACCCGACGTCACCGTTCAGCAGCAGGTTGTTGCGGCCGTAGAAGATGGCGAGGTCGATGACGCCGGGCAGCGCGTGGATGTTCTTCTCCTCCTTGAACTTCCGGTCGAGCATGCCGCCGGCGAAGGAGAAGTAGACGACGTCGCCCGGGATCGGGGTGATGGTGGGGTTCTCCAGGCCGACCTCGTCCTCGGAGAACCGCTCGACCATCGTGTAGACCTCGTTGCGGGCGTACTTGGCGTGGTAGGCGTCGCCGCCGAGGGGCAGCGCGTTCCACACCGCCTCGCACGTCCGCGGCGCGTCCTTTTCCAGCAGCTCCGCGACGCATGAGACGCCGCGACGCTCCAGTGTGATCGTCATGAGCTTGGGCATGCTGGACCTCCCCGTGAACAGGGGTGGGCGAGAGCGTCGCCACCCGAAGGACTCTCATGTTCGTGGGGGAGAACCCCCCACACCCCCGGACCGGGGGCTGTTAGAGCGCTCTGGGATCCGTCCTGGCCTGTGCATGGGGCAACGGTTGCGACGGTCTTGCAGCACATCTCAGAGCGGTGAGCCGTGGGCCGCGGAGCACCGTGCTGATTGTTGACAATCCTACGAACCCTTCCTAGCGTGTCAATGCCTCCCCGAGTTGCCTTCTCGTAAACTCCGCATATCCGGAAGTGACGCCGATGGAGCCTGTTCAGCACGCGGCCGCCCGGCCGGCGGACGTGGTGGTGCTGGTGGGGGACGTCCACCCGCGCGGCATGGCGGCCGCCGAGGGCCTCGCCCGGGTCCGGTACGTGACCGAGAAAGAGCTGGCAGGAGCCCTGCCGGGCGCCGACGCCGTCTTCGTCTGGGACTTCCTGTCGGACGCGCTCGCGGGGGCGTGGCCGTCCGGCGGCGGGCCCGGCTGGGTGCACATCGCGAGCGCCGGCGTCGACCGGCTGCTCTTCCCCGCCCTCGTCGAAGGCCACACGATCGTCACCAATTCGCGAGGGATCTTCGACGAGCCGATCGCCGAGTACGTCCTCGGCCTGGTGCTCGCCTTCGCCAAGGACCTCCGCACCACCCTCCGGCTGCAGGACGAGCGGCGCTGGCGGCACCGGGAGACCGAGCGGATCACCGGCGCCCGCGCGCTCGTCGTGGGCACCGGGCCGATCGGCCGCGCCATCGGCCGCCGCCTCGCCGCCGCCGGGCTCGCCGTCACCGGCGCCGGCCGCACCGCCCGCGACACCGACCCCGACCTCGGCGCCGTCCTGCCGATGGAGCGGCTGGACGAGGCGCTCGCCGCGGCCGACTACGTCGTGCTCGCCGCGCCCCTCACCCCGCGGACCCGCGGGATGATCGACGCCGCCGCGCTGGACCGGATGCGCCCGTCCGCGCGGCTGATCAACGTGGGGCGGGGCGCGCTGGTGGCCGAGCCCGACCTCGTCAAGGCGCTGCGGGACGGCCGGATCGCGGGCGCCGCGCTGGACGTGTTCGAGGACGAGCCGCTGCCGCCGTCCTCCCCGCTGTGGGACCTGCCGAACCTCATCGTCTCCCCGCACATGTCCGGGGACGTGGCCGGCTGGCGGGACGAGCTCGTCCGGCTGTTCACCGACAACCTCGGCCGGTACGTGTCGGGCGGCCCGCTGCGCAACGTGGTCGACAAGCGGCTCGGCTATGTCGGCTCGGACAGCGTGGCCTCGAACAGCGTGGGACCTAACCAGAGGGGGGAGCCATGAGCGACGCGGCCGATCTGACCGCCACCGAACTGCTGGCCGGGTACGAGGCGGGGACGCTCTCCCCGGTCGAGGCCGCCGAGGCCGTCCTGGCCCGCATCGCGCGCGACGATCCGAAGTTCAACGCGTTCTGCCTCGTCGACGAGGAGACCACGCTCGACATGGCCCGCGAGGCAGCGGGCCGCCGGGCGCGCGGGACGACGCTCGGCCCGCTGGACGGCGTGCCCGTCTCCATCAAGGACGTCCTGCTCACCCGCGGCTGGCCGACGCTGCGCGGCTCCACGGCCGTCGACCCGGCGGGCCCCTGGGACGAGGACTCGCCCGCCGTGGCGCGGCTCCGCGAGCAGGGCGCGGTGTTCGTCGGCAAGACGACCACGCCGGAGTTCGCGTGGAAGGGTGTGACCGACAACCCGCTCACCGGCGTCACCCGCAACCCGTGGGACCCGTCCCGCACGCCCGGCGGGTCGTCCGGCGGCGCGGCGGCGGCCGTCGCGGCGGGCATGGCGCCGCTCGCCCTCGGCACCGACGGTGGCGGCTCGGTGCGCATCCCCGCCACGTTCACCGGCATCTTCACGATCAAGCCGACGTACGGCCGCATCCCGCACTACCCGGCGAGCCCGTTCGGGACGCTCGCGCACACCGGTCCGATGACGAACACGGTCGCGGACGCCGCGCTGCTGCTCGACGCGGTGTGCGGCGCCGACGGCCGGGACTGGTCGGCGCTCCCGCCGCCGGACGTGCCCTTCGCCGAGGGGGGCGCCGACGACCTGACCGGCCTGCGCGTCGCGTTCAGCCCCGACCTCGGCTTCGCGACGAGGGTCGACCCGGAGGTCGCGGCGTCCGTGGCCGCCGCCGCGGAGTTCTTCACCGAGCTCGGCGCGAAGGTCGAGCAGGCCGATCCGGGGCTCGGCGGCGACCCCGTCGAGGAGTTCGAGGTCCTGTGGTTCGCGGGCGCCGCCAAGGTCGTCGAGCACCTGGCCCCCGAGGCGCGGGCACGGCTCGACCCGGGCCTGCGGGAGATCTGCGAGCAGGGCGCGCGGTACTCGGCCGTCGAGTACCTCACCGCCACGGCCCGCCGCATGGAGCTGGGGCGCCGCATGGGCCTGTTCCACGAGCGGTACGACCTGCTGCTCACCCCGACGATGCCGATCGCCGCGTTCGAGGCGGGCCGGGAGGCGCCGGCGGGCTCCCCGTCCCCGCGCTGGACCAGCTGGACCCCGTTCACCTACCCGTTCAACATGACCCAGCAGCCGGCCGCGAACCTGCCGTGCGGCTTCACCGCGGACGGCCTGCCCATCGGCCTCCAGGTGGTCGGCGCCCGGCACGCCGACGCCCTGGTCATGACCGCCTGCGCGGCCTACGAGCGGGCCCGGCCGTGGAAACGGCTCACTCGAAGGTGATGACCGCGCGGCCGTGGTGCTCGCCCCGGTCCATCGAGGCGAGGACGCGCGGCGCCTCGTCCAGCGTGACGGGGGTGACCTCCGGGACGATCCCGTGCGCCACCGCGAAGTCGAGGGTGTCGCGCAGGTCGTGCGGCGACCCGGAGGGCACGCCCATCACCCGGATCCGGTTCAGCACGAGCGCGGCCGGCGGCACGCTCACGTTCTCGGCGCCCATGCCGAGGTAGAGCAGGGCGCCGTCGGGGCGCAGGCCGCCGAACGCGGCGAGCCCGGTCGCGGTGTCGGGCGCGGTGTTGACCACCACGTCCGCGCCGCCCCAGGCCCGCAGGGCCTCGGCCGGGTCCTGCTCGGCGGTCGCGACGAACTCCTCGGCGCCGTCGGCCAGCGCCTGCTTCTCGGCGCGGCGCGACCGGGACACCACGGCGACGCGGGCGCCCATCGCGGCGGCGAACCGGAGCGCCATCGTGCCGACGCCGCCGGTGCCGAGCACCGCGACCCGCGATCCGGCGCCGGCGCCGGCGTGCCGGAGCCCGTTGAACGCGGTGATCCCGGCGCACATCAGCGGCGCGCCGGCCACCGGGTCCAGGCCGTCCGGCAGCGGGGTGACGAACCCGGCGCGGCCGACGAAGTACTCGGCGTAGCCGCCGTCGGTGTTGACGCCGGTGACCTGCTTGGGCGCCCCGGTGCACAGGATCTGGTCGCCGCGGACGCACTGGTCGCAGTGGCCGCACGACCCGTAGATCCACCCGGCGCCGACCGGGGTGCCGACCGCGGGGAAGCCGACGCCCTCGCCGAGCGCGGCGACGACGCCGCTGATCTCGTGCCCGGGGACGGCCGGGAACGTCCCGAACGGGTAGTGGCCGCGCAGGTGGTTGACCTCGGAGTAGCACATCCCGCACGCGGTGACCCGCACCAGGATCTCGCCGGGGCCGGGCTCCGGCACCGGGCGCTCGACGATCTCCAGCGGCTTGCCGGCGGCGGACAGAACGGCGCTGCGCATGAGCGCCTCCCCTCTCGGATTCACGGCGGCCGGAGCGACCGCCCGTATCAGCGATATAGCCATGACTGTAGTGACGTTACAGCACGATGCATAGCGATGTTCGCCAAATCTCTGTAACATCGATGTTGTGACCGCTCAGAAGGACCTCGACACGCGGGACCGGATCGTCCGCGCGGCCGCCGAGCTGATCACCGAGGCGGACGGCGAACCGGTCTCGACGCGTGCCGTGTGCACCGCCGCCGGGGTGGGGGCGCCGACCCTGTACCACCATTTCGGCGACAAGCGGGGGCTGTTCGACGCCGTCGCCGCGCACGGGTTCGAGCAGTACCTGGAGAGCAAGCGCGCCCAGCCGCCCACCGGCGACCCCGTGGACGACCTGCGCCGGGGCTGGGACCTGCACGTCGAGTTCGGCCGCACGCACCCCGCGTTCTACACGCTGATGTACGGCACGACCCGGACGCCGCCCGTCGCGGCGGAGGCGCTCCGCATCCTGACCGGGCTGGTCGAGGCCGTGGCCCGCGCCGGGCGGCTCGGCGTCCCGGTCGGGACCGCCGTCCGGATGATCCACGCCGCCGGGGTCGGGGTCGTGCTGGCGCTCATCTCCGGCGGGGAGGACGGCGGGCTGTCCGCCCGGACCCGCGAGGCGGTGCTGGCCGCGATCACCGTCGCGGACGCGGAACCGGCCGGCGGCGGGCCGTCGTCCGCCGCCCGCGCGGTCGCCCTGCGCGCCGCCCTGGCCGCGGACCCGCCCCCCGTGCTGACCGCGACGGAGTCGGCGATGCTCGCCGAATGGCTCGACCGCATCGCCGCCGGGCGGGGCTGAGCGCTACTCGCCCTGCTCCAGTTCTTCGCGGCGGGCTCGTTCCGCGCGCTTCTGTTCCCTGCGCTTGCGGCGCTTCACTCCGACGCCGCCCCAGAACGCGAGCCCCTTCACCACGACCGTGGGGGAGCCGGGCACGCCGGGGCCGCTCGCCCGCTGGTCGAAGCCGCCCATGATGCCGAGGCCCTTGACGTGCACGGTGATGTCGTCCGGCACGATGATCTCGAACCCGCCCATGACCGCCAGCGAGCGGATCGTGACCTGGCCGTCCAGGAACCGGGCCTCGCGCAGGTCGATCTTGCCGCCGCCCCAGAACGCGAACGCGGTGAACCTGCGGGGCACGTTCCACACGCCCTCCCGCCGGAAGCCGCTCATGATCCCGATGCCGATCTTCCAGGACGGCGCGCCCTCGACCGGCCGCCAGTCCGTCCCGCCGAGCGGCACGGGCGGCGCGGACGTCCCCGCCGCGGGCAGGTCGCGGGTGATCGGCGCGAGCTCCCCGTAGGTCTTCGCCGCGTACACCGCGTCGAGCCGCTCGTCCAGCTCGTCCAGCGTCAGCCGCCCGTCGCCGGCCGCGTCGCGCAGCACCTGCGCGACCCGCTCCCGGTCGGCGTCACCGGCCCGCATCTCCGGCGTTCCGGGCGTCCCGGCGTGGTCGGGGAGGTTCGTCATGCCCGAAGCCTAAACCGCGCCCGCCCACCCCGCGACCCGGTCGCGGCGGGATCCGTCAGGCCGGTTCGAGCCGGACGACGACGGACTTGGAGGTGGGGGTGTTGCTCACCTCGGCGGTGCTGTCCAGCGGGACGAGGACGTTGGTCTCCGGGAAGTAGGCGGCGGCGCAGCCGGGGGCGGTGGGGTAGGAGACGACGCGGAAGGCGGGCGCGCGGCGTTCGGTGCCGTCCGACCATTCGGAGACCAGGTCGACGGTGGCGCCGTCGGCGATGCCGAGGCCCGCCAGGTCGGCCGGGTTGACGAAGACGACGCGGCGGCCCGCCTTGACGCCCCGGTAGCGGTCGTCGAGGCCGTAGATGGTGGTGTTGTACTGGTCGTGGCTGCGGACGGTCTGCAGGAGCAGCCGCCCCTCCGGCACCCGCAGCACCTCCAGCGCGTTCACCGTCAGGTTGGCCTTGCCGGTCGCGGTCGGGAACCGGCGCTCGTCGCGGGGCGCGTGCGGGAGGGTGAACCCGCCGGGCTCGCGGACGCGGGCGTTGTAGCCGGCGAAGCCGGGGACGACGCGGGAGACGTGGTCGCGGATCACGTCGTAGTCGCGCTCCATCGCGTCCCAGCCGATGCCCGAGTCCGGGAGGACGGCCCGCGCCAGCCGGCAGACGATCGAGACCTCGGAGAGCAGCTGCCCGGACGCGGGGGCCAGCCGGCCCCGGGAGGCGTGCACCATGCCCATCGAGTCCTCGACGGAGACGAACTGGGGGCCCGAGTCCTGGTCGTCGCGTTCGGTGCGGCCGAGCGTCGGGAGGATCAGCGCCAGCTCGCCGGTCACCGCGTGCGAGCGGTTCAGCTTCGTGGAGACCTGCGCGGTCAGCCGGCAGCGGCGCAGCGCGGCCTCGGTGACGGCCGAGTCGGGGGTGGCGCGGACGAAGTTGCCGCCCATGCCGAGGAAGAGCCTCGCCCCGCCGTCGCGCATGGCGCGGATCGCGTCGACGGTGTCCAGGCCGTGCTCGCGCGGCGGCTCGAAGCCGAACTCGGCGGCGAGGGCGTCCAGGAACGCGGGCTTCGGCTTCTCCCAGATGCCCATCGTCCGGTCGCCCTGCACGTTGGAGTGGCCGCGCACCGGGCAGACGCCCGCGCCGGGGCGGCCGATGTTGCCGCGCAGCAGCAGGAAGTTGACGATCTCCCGGATCGTCGGCACCGAGTTGCGGTGCTGGGTGAGGCCCATCGCCCAGCAGACGATGATCCGCTTCGCGGTGAGGACGTCGCCGAGCGTCGCGGCGATCTCGCCGCGGGTCAGGCCGGTCGCCTCCAGGACGTCGTCCCAGTCCAGGCCGAGGACGTGCTCGCGGAACGCCGCGAAGCCGTGGCAGTGGGCGTCGAGGAACTCCCGGTCGACGGCCCCGGGCGCGTCCGCCTCCAGCAGCAGGCGGTTCAGCGCCTGGAACAGCGCGAGGTCGCCGTTCAGCCGGATCTGCAGGAACCGGTCGGCGAGCATCGTGCCCTGCCCGGTCACCCCGGACGGGCGCTGCGGGTTCTTGAACCGCATCAGCCCCGCCTCGGGCAGCGGGTTCACCGCGACGATCCGGGCGCCCTCCTTCTTGGCCTTCTCCAGCGCCGAGAGCATCCGCGGGTGGTTCGTGCCGGGGTTCTGGCCGACGACGAAGATCAGGTCGGCCTGGTAGAGGTCCTCCAGGAGCACGGAGCCCTTGCCGATGCCGATCGTCTCGCTCAGCGCCGACCCGGACGACTCGTGGCACATGTTGCTGCAGTCCGGCATGTTGTTGGTGCCGAACGCGCGGACGAACAGCTGGTAGGCGAACGCGGCCTCGTTGCTCGTCCGGCCCGAGGTGTAGAAGACGGCCTCGTCGGGGGAGGCCAGCGCGTTCAGCTCGGACGCGAGCAGCCCGAACGCCTCGTCCCACGCGATCGGCTCGTAGTGCTCGGACCCGGCGCGCTTCACCATCGGCTCGGTGAGCCGCCCCTGCTGCCCGAGCCAGTGGTCGGACCGCTCGGCCAGTTCGGCGACGGTGTGCCGGGCGAAGAACTCCCGCGTGACGCGCCGCGTCGTCGCCTCCTCCGCGACGGCCTTCGCGCCGTTCTCGCAGAACTCGGCGACGTGCCGGTGGTCGCCCTCCGGCCAGGCGCACCCGGGGCAGTCGAACCCCTGCTTCTGGTTGACGCGCAGCAGCGTCAGCGCCGTCCGCCGGACGCCCATCTGCTCGTAGGACTGCCGGAGCGCGGCCGTGACCCCCGGGACGCCCGCCGCCCACGTCTTCGGCTGCGCGACCTCGAGGCCCGAGTCGTCGAAGTCACCGGTGGGCGCCTTGCGCGTCATGGGGAACACATCCTCTGGTCGGCGGTCGTCTCCTCCACACTGTCGCACGGGCGCGGCGCTTTGGCCCCTCCCGATCCGCGGGACGGAGGCGCGCCCGCCGCGGGCTACTGGGGCGGGCCCTCGGTCAGGCGCAGCGTGGCCTGCAGGCGGCCGCCCTGCCGGTTCGTCCATTCGATGCGGACGGTGTCGCCGGGGTGGCGGGTGAACATCAGCGACGTCAGGGCGGACGGGGAGTCGACGGTGTCGCCGCCGAAGGCGACGATGACGCCGCCGACCGGGACGCCGGCGGTCTCGGCGGGCGTGCCGGGCACGACCTCGGCGACGAGCGCGCCCGGGGAGCGGCCGTTGGAGCGGACCTTGACGCCGAGCATGGCCGTCGGCCCGATGTGCACGGTCGAGGACGCCTCGCCGCGCTGGATCCGCCGGGCGATCTCCAGCGCCCGGTCGGACGGGATGGCGTAGCCGCGGTGCTCCTTCTTCGGCTTCGTCCCCTTCGTGGAGAGCCCGGCGGACGCGGCGGTGTTGATGCCGATGACCCTGCCGCCGGTGTTGAGGAGGGGGCCGCCGGAGTCGCCCGGCTTGATCGGCGCGTTCGTCTCGATGAGCCCGGTGAGCCGCTCGGAGGTGCCGCTGTTGTCGTCGCGGGCGGTGACGGACTGGTCCAGGGCGGTGATCTTCCCGGTGACGACGGACGGCGTCCCGCCCTTGCCGCCCGCGTTGCCGACGGCGGTCACCACGTCGCCGACGTTCGCCTCCGCCGCGGAGGCGAACTTCGCGGTCTTCAGCCGGGTCGCGCCGGTCAGCCGGATCACCGCGATGTCGCCGGCCCGGTCGTAGCCGACGACCTCGGCGGGGTAGTCGCGGCGGTTGTCGGTGTCGGTCCCCCTGATCGTGGTGGCGCCCTTGATCACGTGGTTGTTGGTCAGCACCAGGCCGGTCGCGGTGAGGACGATGCCCGTCCCGGCGGCGCGGGTCCCGTTCAGGTCCTGCTCGGTCTCGATGTTGACGACGCCGGGCTTGCGCCCGCTGGGCTTGCCCTGCTTGGTCGCGGTGGTCTTGACCGGCGGCGGGACGTCCTGCGGCCCGCCGCTCTCCATCACCCGGCAGCCCGGGACGAGCAGGGCCGACAGCGCGACCAGGAGTATCGGTATCGCGGCACGGACGCCGCGGCGCACGGGGTACTCGCTCACCTCGGTGCCTCCTCCCGCTGATTCCTCCAATGATTCCCGATTCATGGCGAATAGTCCTTGACCGGTGGAGGCCGCGCCGGTCCGGGGGGCCGTTCAGCGGGTGAAGTAGCGCCGGGGGTTGCCGACCAGCATCTGGTCGAGCTGGGCGTCGGTGACGCCCGCGGCGCGCAGCGCGGGCAGCACGTCGTCGCTGATGTGCCGGTAGTTCCAGTTCGGCTGCATCGCCGGGACGGTCGCCGGATCGGGCCCGAACCAGTCGATGAAGCAGCTCGCGTCGTGGCTGAGGACGATCCGGTCGGCGTATCCGCGCTCGCACAGGGACGCGATCGTCGCGACCCGGTTCGCGGTCGGGTTGATGATGTCGAGGCCGAACCGGTCCATGCCGAGGATCGCGCCGGTGTCGGCCAGCTCCATCAGGTAGTCGAGGTCGTTGCTGTCGCCCGCGTGCCCGATGACGACCTTGGTGAGGTCGACGCCCTCCTCGCCGAGGATGCCCACGACCGTCCGGCCCGCGTGGGCCGAGCTCTCGGTGTGGACGGTGACCGGCGCGCCCGTCTCCCGGTGCGCCCCGGCGACGGCCCGCAGGATCCGCTCGACGCCCGGGGTGAGGCCGGGGGCGTCCATCGCGCACTTGAGGAACGCTGCCTTGACGCCGGTGCCGGCGATGCCCTCGGTGAGGTCGCGGGTGAAGTGCGCGATCATCGGGTCGGGGCCCTCGTCCAGCATGGTGCCGGGGCCGCGGAAGTGGAACTGGAACGGGATGTCGTTGTAGGTGTAGATGCCCGTCGCGACGATGACGGCGAGCTCGGGCACCTGCTCGGCGATCCGCTGGATGCGCGGGATGTAGCGGCCGAGCCCCCACACGGTCGGGTCGGCGATCGCGGTGATGCCGCGGTCCACCAGCTCGCGCAGCTTGGCGACGGCGTCGGCGACCTTCTCCTCCTCGTCCCACCAGTCGCCGAGGCCGTAGTTCTCGACGTTCTCGGTGCTGAGGACGAAGACGTGCTCGTGCATGAGCGTGCGTCCCAGGCCGGTGACGTCGACGGGGCCGCGGACGGTCTCTACTGCGGGCATCGGCTCTCCTCGGGAAATCGCGCCGGGGGGTGCATACCGACCAGTCGGTTTCTGGCAAGCTAAGACGCGGGACGCACCCCCGTCAATGCCCCGCTCCCCAAGGAGGTGCCCAGGTGACGGACACGGTACCGGTGCCGGAGTCGTCCGCGCCCGTCCGGCAGAGCGCGGTCGAGCGGCGGATCCTGGACGCCGCGCTGCACCTGTTCGCCGCGCGCGGTTTCGACGGGACGTCCGTGCAGGGCATCGTCGAGGCGGCCGAGGTCACCAAGGGCGCCCTCTACCACTACTTCGACTCCAAGGACGATCTCCTCTACGAGATCTACCACTCGCTGATCGCCCGCCAGCTCGCCGACCTCGGCGCGGTGCTGGCGCGCGGACTGCCGCCGCGCGAGGCCGTCCGCGCCGTGCTCACCGGGCTGATCCTGAGCACCGCCGAGCACATCGACGAGGCGAAGGTGTTCGTCCGCGACAAGGACCGGCTGGACGACGCCCGGATGCGCTCGGTCCGCGCCGACCGCCGCCGCTACCACGTGACGTTCCGCGGCCTGGTCGAGCAGGGCCAGCGGGACGGCGTGTTCAGCACCGCCACGCCCGCCGAGACCGTGACGATCGTGGCGCTCGGCATGGTCAACCAGCTGCCGTCCTGGTACCGCCCGGACGGCCCGAAAACGGCCGCGCGACTCGCCGACGAGGTCGCCGGCTTCGTCCTGGCGGCCCTTGATTAGCGCGGACTAGCGGCGCGTCTGCAGGTGGAGGACGGCGTCGCGGACGTCGGCGAGTTCAGCGTCCCAGTCGTCCGGCGAGGCGAGCGGGGCGAGGACGAACTTGGAGAGCCCGGCGTCGGCGAGCCGCTTCAGATGCGCTTCGAGTCCGTCCAGGTCGGGGACGACGTCGTCCAGCGGAGCGGGCCCGCCGACCCGCCGCACGCGGGCGAACCGGGCCTCTGCCTCCGCGGGCAGCGGCCCGCGCCGGTAGGGCACGACCGCGCCGAAGTGCTCCTCCTCGATCTCGCGCCCGGCACCGGCCGCCGCCTCCTGGACGGCCGTCCGGCCCCGCTCGCCTTCGGCGGGTGTGGTGAACGCGGCGAGCCAGCCGTCCGAGAGGCGCCCTGTCCGGCGCAGTTCCGCCTCGGACGTGCCGCCCATCCACACGTCGAATCCGCGCTTTGCGGGCTTCGGCAGTACGCGCAGCGCGTCGTAGCGGAACCGGGGGCCGTCGTGGGTGACCGCGTCCTCTGCCCAGAACCGGCGCAGCAGCGGCAGCGCCTCCTCGAAGATCGCGGCCCGCTCCTCCCGCCGCACCCCGAACGCCTGCTGCTCGCCCGCGTGCCGCTGCCCCAGCCCGAACGCGGGCAGCAGCCGCCCGCCCGACAGGACGTCCAGCGACGCCAGTTCCTTGGCGAGGACGGCGGGGGAGCGGCCGGGCAGCGTCATCACGGCGGTCCCGAACTTGATCCGGGACGTCAATGCCGCGGCGTAGGTGAGGGTCACGGTGGGATCGAGCGCGGGCCCGGTGACCCGCTCCGACACCCACAGCGAGTCGAATCCCTCGCGTTCGAGGCCGAGCACGAGCGCGGACAGGGCTTCGGGGCCGAGGGCGGACGCCGCCGGGGCCATGCCGATGCGAATGATCACTCTTCGACCGTACGCGGCGTCAGTTCCGTGACACAACCCTCGCGGGGGCGGGTGGCGGTCGCGGTGACGGCGACGGCGAGCACGGAGAGGGCCGCGATCGAGACGGCCATCGGGAGGGCGGTGCCCGGTCCGGCGATCCCGGCGAGCGGCGCGGCGGCGCCGCCCAGCGTGAACTGCGCGACGCCGAGCAGCGCGGACGCGCTCCCGGCGACGCGCGGCGGGCGCCCCGACAGCGCCAGCGCCGTGGCGTTCGGCAGGACCAGGCCCTGCCCCGCCGCGACGAGGAACAGCGCGGGCAGCACCCCGTACAGGCCGGCGCCCGCGACGACCGCGGCGAGCAGGCCGAGCCCGCCCGCGGCCACGATCGCGAGCCCGGCGGCCAGCAGCCGCCGCAGCGGCACCCGCCCGGCGAGCAGGCCGCCGACCTGCCCGGCGGCCACGATCCCCAGCGAGTTCGCGCCGAACGCGATGCTGAACGCCTGCGGCGAGAGCCCGTAGAGGTCCTGCAGCACGAACGGCGACCCCGAGATGTAGGTGAACAGGGCCGCGAACGCCAGGCCGATGGTGAGCGCGTAGCCGACGAACGCCCGGTCGCGCAGCAGCGACCGGAACGTGGCCGCCGTCGCGCGCAGCCCGCCCGTCTCGCGCCGCTCGGGCGGCAGCGTCTCCTTCAGCCCGGCCAGTGCGGCCAGGAACAGCGCCACGCCGATCCCGGTGAGGACGGCGAACACGCCCGGCCACGGCATCAGCCGCAGCAGCTGCCCGCCCAGCACGGGCGCGAGGATCGGCGCGAGCCCGTTCACGAGCATCAGCACCGAGAAGAACTTGGCCGCCGCGATCCCGTCGTACAGGTCCCGGACGATCGCCCGCGCGATGACGATCCCGGCGGCCCCGGCGGCGCCCTGCACCACCCGCAGCGCGATGAGCGTCTCCACGGTCGGCGCGGCGGCGCACAGCAGCGACGCGGCGGCGTAGGCGGCGAGCCCGGCCAGCAGCGGCCGGCGCCGGCCGAGCCGGTCGCTCAGCGGCCCGGCCACGGCCTGCCCGAGGGCGAGCCCCGCGACGCACCCGGTCAGCGTGAGCTGCGCCTGCACCGCGCCCGTCGCCAGGTCCCCGGTGAGCGAGGGCAGCGCCGGCAGGTACATGTCGATCGACAGCGGCGCGACGGCCGTCAGCGCGCCGAGCAGGAAGATCAGCGCCAGCCGCCGGTTCCCCGGACCGGCGCCCGGGGCGGCCGTCTGCGTCATGCGGTCTCCAGGGGGCGGCGCGCCGCCCGGCCGTGCGGGCACGGCCGGGCGCGTTCGGGGGCGGACGGACTCACACAGTAGTGACCACTTGGTCGTAGCTGAGCCGCGGGTTGCGCGGGAACCAGGCGTCCGGGCCGGGCCGGCCGGCGTTCACGACCGCGATCGGCCGGACGCCGCCGCCGGGGAAGAACTCCTTCTCGACGGCGCCGGCGTCGAAACCGGCCATCGGACCGGCCGCGAGGCCCGCGGCGCGGATGCCGAGGATCAGGTAGCCGAGCTGGATCGAGGCGTTGAAATGGGCCATCGCGGCCCGGCCGGGGGACGCGTGCAGGGCGTCGCGGGCGCCCTCCCGGTGCGGGAAGGTGACCGGTAGGTGCTCGTGGAAGTCCTCGTCGGCGCCGACGATCAGCGTCAGCGGCGCGGTCGCGGTCTTGGCGCGGTTGCCCTCGCTCATCAGCGGGACGAGCCGCTCGCGCGCCTGCGGGCCGCGCACGTCGACGATCCGGAGCGGCTGCGCGTTCATCGCGGTCGGCGCCCACTTCACCAGGTCGTAGATCGCGCGGAGCTGCTCCTCGGTGACGGGCTCGGACGTGAACGTGTTCGCGGTCCGGGCCGCGCGGTACAGGATGTCCTGGGCGGCGTCGTCAAGGGCGAGCAGCGGCTGGTGCGCGCCGGTCGTCATGTCGCGGGTCGTCATTTCGTGCCTCTCGCGAGGAATCAGATGGTCCGAGAGGTTGAAGCCGGCGACGTTGCGTTATCTTCCATGTCAGGCAGTGGCGTCGGTCACACGGCCCTCAGAACGGGAACCGCTCGGCCGCGGCGACGACGGCTCCGGTGACGGTGGCGACGGTCAGCGCCGATACCCCGGACAGCACGGCCCAGCGGCCCACCTGGTACCCGGCGGGCACGCGGCCGGACCCCCGCCCCCGCACCGGCCACGGCGCGCGCAGCGGCGCGGTGCCCGGGGGCTCCTGCGGCGCGTCGGTCAGCGGCCCGTCGCCGTCGGACGCCCCGGCGGGGCCGAGCCCGGTCACCCAGCCGAGCAGGTCGGCGACGTCCTCCGGCTCGGTGCCGAGGCCGGAGGCGAAGTACCGCACCTGCCCGGCGACCTGGTCGAGGGTGCGGACGGTGTTGCCGAGGCCGACGCGGCCGAGCCAGTCGCGCAGGTCGGTGTCCTCGCCCAGGCAGCGGCCGACCTCGGTGCGGACCAGCAGGTCGGTCTTGGTGACGACGACGGCGACCCGCTTCTGCCGCCCCTGGTCGGGACGGGACCGCAGGTCGTTCAGCACCCGCTGCAGGGTGTCGGCCGGGTCCTCCTCCGACGACACGGCGGCGTGGTCGACGAACTCCCGCTCGTCGCCGGTGAGGGTGCGGCGCAGGTGGGGGAGGGCGAACGGGTCCACGATGAACAGCAGCGCCTCGCTGTGGTCCAGGTAGCGCAGCGACTCGACCTCCGTCGCGCCCGTGTAGTGCTCGCCGGCGGGGTCGAACAGGTACAGGATGCGCCGGGCGCGCCCCGGAAGCTCGACGTCCACCATGGTCGCCAGGGGCAGCTCCGGGCCGGTCTTGGCGAGGTGCCCGCCGCGCTGGAACTCGCGTATCGCGCCCGCGTACGCCTGCGCGTGCCGCTGCTCGACGAACGCGAGCCGCCCGTGGACGGCGCGGGCCCGCGCGTGCAGCGCCCGTATGCCGAGGACCATGAACGTGGTCTTGCCCGCCGCCGGGCCGCCGACGAACGGCAGCGGCTCCACCCGGACGCGCCCGATCCGCTCCGGCAGCCGCCCGCCGCAGTGCGGGCAGTACGCGGCCAGCCGGAAGCGGCCGAGCGGGACGGTCGTGGGCAGCCGCGCCCCGCAGCGGCACACGTTCCGGAACGCGCCGCCCGCGCCGGGCGTGAGGCGCCGGTGCCGTGCCCCGCACCCCGGGCACTCGTACTCGGGCAGGCCGATCCGCTCGTAGCAGAACGGGTGCGGGCAGGTCTGGAGGATCCGCCCGTACATCATGAAACCGCGCTCCACGGCGGCGAGGACGAGCACGCACGCCAGCCACACCGCGAGCCCGATCGCCGCGACGACCCCGTACAGGGCGGTCAGCGCCAGCACGAACACCGACGCGGGGACGGCGGCGGCGACGATGCCCGCGCACAGCGCCAGCCAGACCGGGAAGACGAAGAACCCCCACGGGCCGCCGAGGAGCGTCCGGGTCAGCCGCACGACGATGCCCCGGGCCGTCCGGTACACCTGCGGGACGACGGTGCGGCTGATCGTCCACCAATCGCGCCACACCTGGCCGAGCAGGTAGTGCCGGTAGGCGACGTCCGGCGCGGCGACCGGCGACGGGCCCTCCAGGCTGGACGGCGCCAGCGTCCGGCACGCGTGCAGGTAGTACACGCCGAGCGCGGCGGCCCCGGCGACGACCAGCGTCGCGGCGAACAGCACCGGGAACACGTACATGAACCCGAGCCACATGGCGCCCAGCCACACGGCGATCAGCAGCAGCACGATGATCGGATGCACGCGCTCACCCCCCGCCCTCGGCGCGGAGGTCGCGGAGCGCGGCCCGCAGCTCCGGGCTGCGCGCGAGGTGCGCGTCGAGCTGCCTGCCGGCGAGCCACCGCCCGGCCGCCGCCCGCGCCCACGCCTCCAGGGACGGCTCGGCGACGCCGCGCGTGCGCAGCCGCAGCACGACCTCGACCAGGTCGTTGCGCTCCTTGATCTGTCGGCCGAGCACGGGGCCGCGCCCGGCAGGCCCGCCGGTCCACGCCGCGGCGATCCGGGCGCGGACGGGCGCGGGGACGGCCGCCAGCAGCTCCGCCCGGAACTTCGGCGGCCGCCGCGACAGCCGCCGCACCGCACCGGCGAACGCCTCGCCGGCGAGCTGCCGGGGCGGGCCGGCGGCGTCGGCGATCTCCGCCAGCGCCCGCGCCGCGCGGGCCGGGTCGGCGGTGATGGCGGTCCCGTACGCCTGGACGACGGCGGCGTCGCGCCCGGCCGGCCCGTCCGGCATGAGCTCCCGGACCCGTCCCGCCAGCAGCAGCGTCGCCGGGTCCGCCAGGCCCGCGCCGCCGGGGAACGCGAGCCGGGTGAACGTGCGGGACGGCAGGCCGGCCAGCGCGGGATGCGCACCGTGCGCGTCCAGGAGGTCGGCGCACTCCCCGGCGGACGGCGGCGTGTCCCACACCTCGCGGAGGGCCGCGTCGAGATCGGCGGCGCCGTCCAGCCGCAGCAGCTCGCCCGTGACCGCGATGCGCCGGCCCCGGTGCCGCCGGGCCACCGACGTCAGCACGGGGACCGCGACGCCGGGCTCGGCCCGGAGCCGCTCGGCGTGCCGGTACAGCAGGTCGCAGCCGTCGGGTGTGAGCTGGGACGCCCGTCCCGCGGCGAGCCCGGCGACCAGCCCGTCCAGCACCGCGTCCCGCAACCGGGCGGGCGCGTGCTCGTGCACGGCGAACGCGAGGCCGAGGCCCATGGACGGCACGCCGGGCACGAGATCGCGCCACACCCAGCCGGGGATGCCGGACCCGTGCCGCGCCAGCAGCTCCGCCGCCGCGCGCTCCTCCTCGGCCGTGACGCTCGCGTCGCCCCGGCACAGCGCGAGCAGCGCGGCGGCGCCCTCCCGCGCGGCGCCCTCCAGCGGCGCCAGCTCGCCGAGGGCGTCCAGGCCGCCGAAGTCGGCGCCGCGCCAGCAGCCGGCGACGGTCCGCGCGAAGCGGCTCGCCGGGCCGTCCGCGCCGCCCTCGCGCAGGTCGAACGCCGGCGCGTGCGAGGCGTGGTGCCGCACGGCCGCCCAGACCGCGGGCGTGGTGCCGACCAGGCGCTGCGCGGCGCCGTCCGGGTCGGCGGTGTAGGTGACGAACGACAGCCGCGCCGCCGCCGCGACCGGCAGCGAGTACGACACGACCGCGATCCACCGCGCGACCAGCTCGGCGTCGTCGGCGACCAGCACGACCCGCCCGTGGCCGCGCCCGAGCACCCCGGCGACCGCGTCGACCAGCCGGGCGAGCAGCGCGTACGGGTCGCCGGGGCCGGACGCGGGGAGCCACGCGGCGAGCGCCTCGGGATCGAGCGCGGCCCCCGGGACCAGCTCGTCCAGCGGGTCGAGGACGGCCTCCGGCGAGGGCAGCCGCGTCCAGTGCGGGGCCTGCCACAGCTCGGCGGGCCGCAGCCCCTCCAGTTCCTCCGGCTCCGCGACCACCGCGTGCGCGAAGAAGTTGCCGAACCGCCCCGAGTAGTCGCGGCCGAGGTAGCGGCAGCGCAGCAGCAGCGGGCGCCCGTCCACCCGGTCGTAGAGCAGCGACACCGGGAACAGGCCGAGTTCGGAGTCGTCGGGGGACAGCGGCGCGTCCGGCGGCGGCCGGTACGCCAGGTACGGGGTCACGCCCGCCCGGACCCCGTCCGGCAGGCCGGGGGTCTGCGCGACGAACTGGAACCCGGCCCGGCCGGTCGGGCCGCGCCGCGCGGAGGTGTAGTGCAGCTGCCAGGCCACTAGCCGCCCCCGGGGCGGACGCCGTCGAGCATCCCGAACCGGTGCAGCAGCCACAGCAGCGGATCCTCGGCCCGGTAGGGACGCACACCGCCCGCGCCGACGCGCCCCCGCTCGGGGACGCCGCCGAGCGCCGACAGCCCGAACAGCGCGTGGTCGGCGTACTGCTGGCCGAGGTAGGTGTCGAGCTGGCCCGCCTGCCAGTCGTGCAGCAGCGCCCGGACCTGCTCGTCCACCGCGTCCCTGTCGTCGAGGTCCAGCACGCCCTGCCCGGACCGCGACCGGTGCAGCGCCGACTGCCGCAGCAGCCCCGGCCGCAGCGCGTCGATCTTGGTGAGCGCGACCGCGACCGGCACGGGCAGCGGCTCGCCCGGCCGGGTCCCGTGCCGCTGCCGCAGCGCCTCGGTCACCCGGGCGATGATGTTGAGCGGCTCGCTGTCCGGGTCGTCGCCGGCGGCGCGCGGCCCGGGGACGGCGTCGCGCACGCCCGCCCGCGCGCCGGGCAGCTCCAGTGGATCGACCAGGAAGATGATCGCGTCGGCGGCCTCCAGGTACCGCAGGTGCAGGTCGGTGACCTCCCGGCTGCGCAGGTCCTCGCCCGCCGTGTCGAACAGCACCAGCGCCAGCGACTCGTTGCGCGCCCGCGCGAAGCGGCCCCGCCGCGTCCGCGTCAGCAGGTACACCAGCGGCTCGCGCGGGCCGGTCGCGGCGCTCGCGGTCGTCGGCAGCAGCCGCCGCTCCTCCAGCAGCGGCCGCGCGAAGTCGCGCTTGTACCGCTCGATCGTCCGGTCGTCGCACGCCACGAGCGAGGCGTCCAGTTCCGTCCCGACCCGGTTCATCAGCTCGTGCAGCAGCACCGCGATGTAGGTGCTCTTCCCGGCGTTCTTGGCCCCCACGAGCGCCACGATGCGCCCCGGCGAGTCGCAGTACGCGGACGGCAGCGGGTTGTGGCACTCCGGGCAGGCCCGGTTGCCGGTGGGCAGCCCGCACTCCGGGCAGTCGGCCCGGCCCCTGCGCCCGGACGCGGCGAACACCGGCGGCAGCGACGCGCCCGCCGTCGACCCCGTGTACCCGGCCAGTTCCTCGTCGAGCACCGGCGCGCAGCCCTTCCGCCGCCCCGCCTGCCCCCGGCACCGGAACAGCACCCGCCGCGGCGCCACCGACGCGAAGCAGTAGGGGCAGGTGATGCCCTGCCTGGACGGCGTCCCGGGAAGCCCCACCCGGGCCAGTGGCCGCGTCATCGCGAGACCTGGAGCCGGCGGACGGGAGGGTCGCTCAGCTCGACGCCGTCGTCGTCGGCGAAGCAGCGGAGCCAGTACGGCCCGGACGCGTCCGGTACCGCCAGGGACAGCTCGCCGGGCACGGGCACCTGCTCCCACGCGCCGAGCGTGTCGCCGTCGCCGGGGCGGTGCGGCATGACCCGCCCCGCGCGCAGCACCAGCGACAGCCGCGCCACCCGCAGCGGCCGCGACGAGGTGAGCCGGATCGTCAGCGACCGCCGCCACGGCGGCCCCGACCGCAGCACGTCGTACCGGACGATCGTGCGCGCCGCGACGACGGCGGTCACCGGCGGCCCGGTCACCCGCGCGCCGCCCACGGTCCCGGCCGCGGCGACCGTGACCTCCACGGGCGCGTCCTCGGGGACGGGCAGCCGTACCCCGCCCTGGGTGTCGTAGGAGGCGCGGGTCACGGTCTGGGCGAGGCGAACCGGGGAGTGCGGGGGGTCGCCCTCCCGCAGGGGCGCGGTCCCGGCCCTCGGCTCGCCGCCGACCCGGTAGCCGAGGTCGACCTCGGCGACGTCCGCGGGCCAGTCGAACCCGACGTGGACGTGGTCGCCGCGCCGTTCGGCGACCAGCCGGCGCGGCGGCGGCAGGTTCACGTGCCGGTGGTAGGCGCCGATCGCGGCGGTGCCCTCCGCGACCGTCACCGCGAGCAGCCACCCGCCGGCCCCCGGCCGCACCTCGAGCCCGCCCGGCACCGGTGCGCACGCCAGCCGCCGGGTCTCCCGCCGCACCTCCTCCAGCGGGACGACCGCGCTGCGCGGCCACGGCGGCGGGCCGTCCGACAGCACCAGTTCCACGGCCCCGTTCCCGGGCGGCTCGAACCGGACCCGCACCAGCTCCGGATCGGACGCGTCGGTCTCCGCGCGCACCTCGTAGACGGGCTCGGGCGGCGCGCCGGGGGTGGCCGACACCCGCACCCCGTCCGTCATGGCCTCCCGCCCGGACGCGTCGAGGTAGACGGCCGAGACCAGGTAGTGGTGGGTCCGCCCGTTGGGCACCCGCTCCCGGAAGCCGTCGCGGCCCGCCGGAACGGCCCGCCCGTCCCGCACGACGACGACCCGCGCCGCTTCGTCCGGGCACCGCCACCGCCCGGTCACCTGCCCGTCCCCGGCGGCGAGCTCGACGTCCGAGGGCTCCGGCCGCACCACGACCGGCCCCGCCACGGCGGGCGCCGCCGCACCCTCGCCCCGGACCGCGAACACCCCGTAGTACACCGGCACGTTCACGGGCGGGCGCTCGTCCACCGCGCCCGCGAGCGGCTCGCCGTCCCGCACATCCCGCGGTGCCCGCCCGACCCGCCGCACGGCGTGGTAGCCGATCTCGCCCGCGGTGGAGGGCGACCCCTCCCACGACAACCGCACCACCGTTCCGTGCTCTTCCGCGCGGCCGTGCGCCGCGTGATGGCCGGGTGCGCCGCCGGCGTCGACGTCCACCCGCAGGGACGGGACGGGACGCGGGGGCAGGCGGCGCTGGTGGGCTTCGGCGCCGGGCAGGTCGCGGACGAGGCGGAGCGCGTCGGCGAGGAGGCGGAAGGCGCGGTCCGGGTCGCGTTCGGCGGCGGCGGTCTCGCGGAGGCGGAGGGCGGTGTCGAGCCGGTGCCGGGCCTCGGCCGCGAGGATCTCCTCCTCCGGCGGCTCCCCGTGCTGGGAGGGCGGCCGGGGGGACGGGTGCGGGATCTTCGCGGCGTCGGCGAGTTCGGCGGCGGCGTACACGTCGCCCGCGTCCAGCAGGGCGCGCAGCCGGCCGGCGAGCCCGCCGCCGCCCGGCCCCGTCTCCCGGACGATCGCGAAGACGAGCCGGCGGGCGTCGTCCCGCTCGATGCCGAGGTCCTCGATCGCGTGCCTGAGCAGGGCGCGCTCGGACGCGCGCTGCCGGAAGCGCTCGCGCAGGCGGTCGGCCACGTCGAACAGCAGCAGGGCGTGCGGGTCGGCGTCCGAGCGGAGCGCGGCGAGGACCGTGTCGGCGTGGGTGGTGCTGGTGTCGCGGCCGCGCCGCGCCCACTCCGCCCCCGCGGCGGCCACCGCGGCGGCGTCCAGTTGCAGGTCGGCGGCGGGCGCGGCGAAGCCGCCGAGCACGCGGATCGGGCCGGTGAGCCGCGGCCCGAACAGGAAGTCGGCGAGGTGCCGCTTGCCGAGGACGTCCAGCGACTCGCGCACCTTCCGGTACGCGGGGTAGGGCGGCGCGGACGGCAGCGGGTCCGGTTCGCGGATCTCGATGCCGTCGGCGGCGGCCAGCCCGGCCAGCTCGGCGCGGGTCACGCCGCCGGTGCGGGCGATGGCCTCGACCTCGGCGGGCGCGGCCGTCCGCAGCGTCCCGGCGGCGTCGGCCAGGCGGGCGCGGGCCTGCCCGCGGCGCCGCTCGGTGCGCTCCGCGCCGCCGCGCAGCCGCGCCTCCAGCGGGCGCGGGTCGCCGCGCTCGGCGGCGGCGAACAGCGGGGCCAGCTCGCGGTGCTCGGCCTCCAGCCGGTCGATCAGCTTGCGGTACTTCAGCTGCCCGCGGGCCCGCCGCCAGCACTGCCGGACCTCCTTCACCCGCGCGGTCACGGCCGCCCCGTCCAGCGCGGCCGTGCGCGGGCCGAGCGCGTAGCGGGCGCGCAGGTCCTCGGGAGGCTGGTCGCCCGCCGCCCGGGCGGGCTCCAGCACCTCCCGCCGGTAGTCGTCGTCGAACGCCACGGGCGCCTCCAGGGGATCGGCGGGGCGCTCAGCTCACCTGGACGCGGGACAGGGCCTTGCGGGAGCGTTCGACCTCTTCCTCGGACATCCCGCCGACGTCCACCTTCAGCTCCAGCTTCTCGCCGGTCTCCTTCTCCACGGCCGTGACGTTCAGCAGCCCCGACGCGTCGAGCGCGAACGTGACGCCGATCGGCCAGCCCGCCTTCTTGCCCGGCGGGACGCGGATCTCCCCGGTCGCGATCTCGGTGTTGTCGATCAGGTCGCCGGACTCCACGACCCCGGCCTGCTCCATGACCCGGATGTCGGCCGACGCCTGGTCGTCGTAGACGGTGAAGAAGTCCTCGGTCTTCGCGGCGGGCAGCGCGTCGTTGGCGTGCACGAGGTGCGCGACGTTCTCCGCGCCGGTCTCCCGGTCGACCACGACGATCCCGAACGCGTGCGAGGCGACCGTCTTGATCTGCCGCCCGGCGATCTGCTTCTGCTGCTCGGCGGACAGGCCCGCGCGGGTCGCCATCTCCTCGGCGCGCTCGGCCGCGCCCTCCCGGACGAGCCGCCGGTAGGTCTCCTCGAACGCGTACAGCGCCGCGCCCTTCGCGACCGCGAGGTCGGGGTCCTGGAGGCGGGGCGCGAGCCCCAGCTCGGTGGCCAGCCGCGCCGCGACCACCGGCATCTTCGTGGACCCGCCGACGAGGACGAGGTCGTCGTAGTCGTCCACGCCCTTCTCGGCGGCGGTCGACAGCGTCCGGCCGGTGATCTCCACGGTGCGGTCGAGGAGGTCCTTGGTCAGCTCCTCCAGCTTCTCCCGCGTCACCTCGACCGCCGCGACCCGGCCGGCGTGCATCACCCGCACGGTGTGGCCGGTGCGCGTGGTGAGCGCCTTCTTGGCGTCCTCGGCGTCGCGGCGGAGCTGCTGCTCGGTCTGCTTGTCGTCGAGCGGGTCGCCCGCGCCGGGGTGCTCCTCGCGGAACCGCTCGGCGAGGTACTCCACGAGCCGCGCGTCCCAGTCGGCGCCGCCGAGCTCGTGGTCTCCGTCGGTGCACACGACCTCGATGTGGCCCTCGCGCAGCGCGATGACGGTGGTGTCGAACGTCCCGCCGCCGAGGTCGTACACCAGGATCGTGCGGTCGCTCTCGGGGTTCAGCACGCCGTAGGTGATCGCGGCGGCGATCGGCTCGGACACGATGTCGATGACGTTCAGCCCGGCGATCCGCCCCGCCTTGCGCGTCGCGTCGCGCTCGGCGGCGCCGAAGTAGGCCGGGACGGTGATGACGACGTCGCGGGCGTCCTCGCCGGTCGTGGTGCGCGCGTCCGTCGCGAGCTTCAGCAGCACGAACGCCGAGATCTCCTCCGGCGTGAAGTCGATCCCGTGGATGGGCCGCGCCACGTCCCGGCCCATGTCGCGCTTGATCAGGCTGACGACGTTGTCGGGCTCCAGCACCGCGGTGTCCTTCGCGGTGGCGCCGACGACGACGTTCTCGCCGCTCTCGAAGAAGACGACGGACGGCGTGGTGTCGGTGCCCTCCAGGTTGCGCAGGACCGCGGGCCGCCCCACATCGTCGATGGAGGCAATGCAGGAGTACGTGGTTCCGAGGTCGATCCCGTAGACAGCCATGTCCCTCTCACCTGTCGGTCCCGAGTCCAGAGTTCATCGTCTCGCCACGTCCGGCCCCGCCGTGGCGACTTGGGGCGGCGTTGACCGCGGCCCCGCATTCCTTCGAGTTCTCGTCCTGCGCGCTCTCACCGTGCGCGCTCTCGTCGAGCCTGCCGACGCTCACCGCCGCCTTGCGCAGCACCTTCCCGCTCTGCTCGAACCCGTCGGACTGGACGGCGGTGACGGTGCCGTCCGCCAGCGGGTCGGCGACGGGCGTGACCGCGACCGGGCGGTGCCGGGACGCGTCGTAGGGCGCGCCGGGCTCGACCGTGAAGCGCTCGATGCCGAGCCGCGCCAGCGCGTCGGCGACGTCGTCGGCGAGCGCCGCCAGCAGCAGCGCGGTCTGCCCGGGGTCGGGCGGGTCGCCGAGCCCGGCCGCGCCGAGCCGGCCGGACTCGCGGCGCGCCTGGTCGTGCAGCCGGTACAGCGCGGTGCGGACGGGTTCGAGCATCCCCTGCAGCTCGCCGCGCCGCAGCCGCTGGTTCTCCTCGTGCAGCCGGTCGATGACGGCCTCGCGGTGCGCCGCCCGCTCGTGCTCGCGGTCCAGCCGCGCCGCCAGCCCGGCGAGGGCCTCCCGGACGCCCGCGCGGAACGCCGCGGCGTCCGCCTCGTCCCCGGCGGAGGCCGGCTCCGGCGCTGCTCCGGAGTCCTCGTTGACTGGGGGTTCCCCGTCCCTCGACACGTGCGGTTACCTTAATGCTGGACGGCATGCGGACGACAGGCCCTGCTGATGACCTTGCCTGGACTCTAGTTTGACCCGTACCCGTCATTCCAGCACCGACATGTGCCTCCGATTTCTCGGAACGACACGGAGGGGTAACACCGGGGAAACCGGCGTCGCCGAGGCTGGGGGCCTCGCCCGGACCGTCCGGCGGGAAACTGGAGGTGCCGATGTTGCTGCGGATACGGGTCCGGCTGCCGGACCGCCCCGGGTCGCTCGGGCGGGTGGCCCGCACCCTCGGCGCGGCGGGCGCCGACGTCGTCCAGATGGCGGTGCTGGAGCGCGGCAACGGCCGCGCGCTGGACGACTTCACGGTCGCGTGGCCCGCCGGGGCGGGCATCGGGCGGCTGATGGCGGGCCTCGGATCTGTCCAGGGCGTGGACGTCGTCGGCGTCTGGCCGACCCAGGAGCCGCCGGGGGCCTTCCCGGACGCGGCCGTGATCGGGCAGGTCGGGGCCGTCCCGGAGCGCGGCATGGAGATCCTCGCCGACGCCGTCCCGGCGCTGCTGAGCGCCGACTGGGCGGGCCTGGCCGAACCGGCGGGGGAGAACGCCGCGGTCCTCGTGCACGCCAGCGTCGGCGGCGTGTCGGGCGCGGACCTGCCGGGCCTGGAGCCGCTGCGGCCCCGCGCGTTCACCGCGCCGGACGGCACCCAGTACGCGGTCTGCCCGCTCGCCCTGGGCGCCGTCGCGCTGGTCGCCGCCCGGACGGGCGCGCCGCCGTTCCACCGCACCGAGGTCTTCCGCCTGGAGCAGCTCGCGGGCGCCGCCGACGCCGTGCTGTACGGTGCGCCGGCCGCCCGGACCGGGTTCTGACCTGGTCTTCCCGGCGAACGCGTCCTAGAGTCGCATTCCAGGACTCTGCCGCGTTCCAGGAGGTGGCCGATGGCCGCACTGCTCCGCCCGTACGCCGACGCCAAGCCGGACGAACCCGCCATCACCGACGAACGCGGCAGTACCTCGTGGCGGGACCTGGACGCGCGGACCGGCCGGCTGGCGAACGCGCTGCGCGGGCTGGGCCTCGGCTCCGGCGACGCGATCGCGATCCACTCCGGCAACCGGCGCGAGTACTTCGAGCTGATGTGCGCCGCCGGGCACATCGGGCTCCGCTACGTCATGGTCAACTGGCACTGGACGGCCGACGAGCTGCGCTACGTCCTGACCGACGCGGGCGCGCGGGCCCTGTTCTCCGAGGACGCGTTCGGCGACGTCGCGCGCGAGGCGTCCGAGGGCCTCGACCTGGACGCCCGGGTGGCGTTCGGCGACGCCGTCGAGGGCTTCGCCCCGTACGAGGAGTTCCTCGCGACGGGCGCGGGGGAGGAGATCGCCGACCCGGTGATGGGCTTCCCGATGTTCTACACCTCGGGCACCACCGGCCGGCCGAAGGGCGTCAGCCGCAAGCAGCTGGGCGCGGGCGCGCCGATCGAGACGGCGGGCCTCGTCGGCGACGTGTTCGCCGAGGTGCTCAGGATCCCGGTGGACGGCCGGTCGCTGCTCGTCGGCCCCGTCTACCACTCGGCGCAGTGGCTGTGGTCGCTGGTGTTCCTGCTCCGGGGGCGGTCGGTGGTGATGCGGCGCGACTTCGACCCGGCCGGGACGCTGCGGCTCATCGACGAGCACGCCATCACGAACGTCCACCTCGTCCCGACCCAGTTCGTCCGGCTGCTGCGGCTGGACGAGGCGACGCGCGCCGCGTTCGGAGGCTCCAGCCTCGCGGCCGTGTGGCACGGCGCCGCGCCCTGCCCGCCCGAGGTCAAGCGGCGGATGATCGACTGGTTCGGGCCGGTCGTCCACGAGTACTACGGCTCCACCGAGGCGTCGGTGAACAGCGTCATCACCGCCGAGGAGTGGCTGAAGAAGCCCGGCAGCGTCGGCGTGCCGCTGCCCACCACCGAGGTCCACATCCTGCGCGAGGACGGCGAGCCGGCCGCGCCCGGCGAGCGCGGCCAGATCTTCTTCCGGTACACCAGCGGCGACGACGTCGTCTACTGGGGCGACGAGGAGAAGACCCGCTCGGTGCACCGCGCGGAGGGCCTGTTCACCACCGGCGACGTCGGCCACCTGGACGAGGACGGCTACCTGTTCCTGTCCGACCGCGTCATCGACATGATCATCAGCGGCGGGGTGAACATCTACCCGGCGGAGATCGAGGGCGTGCTGATCACCCATCCGGCCGTCCGGGACGTGGCGGTGTTCGGCGTCCCGGACGAGGAGTTCGGCGAGCAGGTGAAGGCCGCCGTCGAACTCGCCGACGGCGCCGAGCCGTCCGACGCCGTCGCCGGCGAGCTGATCGAGCACGTCCGCGCGTCGCTCGCCGGGTACAAGGCCCCGCGCTCGGTCGACTTCGTCGAGCGGATGCCGCGGACGCCGACCGGCAAGCTCTACAAGCGACTCCTGCGCGACCCCTACTGGGAGGGGCAGAAGCAGAAGATCTGACTCACGCCAGCAGCGCGAGGACGGCGTCCAGGTCGGTCAGGCACGCGTCGGACCCGAGGCCCTGCGCGACGGTCGCCGCCGCCGCGGTGCCCCAGCGCGCCGCCTCCAGGACGTCCCGCCCGTGCACGAGCCCGGTGATGAACCCGGCGCAGTACGCGTCGCCGCAGCCCGTCGTGTCGACGACCTCGACCGGCAGGACGGGCAGCCTGCGCACGTCCCCGGCCGTCGCGACGAGGCTGCCCTCCGCGCCGAGCGTGACGACCACGGTGCGCGGGCCCCGGTCGAGCAGCGCCCGCGCGGCCTTCTCCGGGTCGCTCTCCCCGGTCATCGCCGCGGCCTGCTCCTCGTTCGGCAGGAAGTGGTCGACGTGCGGCAGGAAGGCGGCGGCGCCGGCCAGCAGGTCGGGCAGGTTGGACAGCAGGTCCATCGTGACGACCGTGCCCGTCCGGCGGGCGGCGGCGAGCATCTCGAAGAACGCCGGGTCGTTGAGCCCGAACGTGACGTCGGGCCCGCCGAGGTGGACGACGCCCGCCGCGCTGAGCAGGCCGGGCCCGACCGCGCCCGCGGTGAGGGTCAGGTTGGCGCCCGGGACGTGGAAGCTCGGCCGCCCGCCGTCCGGCCGGATCGGCAGGATCGAGGCGCTCGTCTGGTCGGCGGTCCGGCGGACGAGGCCGGTCGCGTCCACGCCGTTGCGGGTCATGATCGTGACGAGCAGGTCGCCGAGGTCGTCGTCGCCGATCGCGCCGACCGAGATGACGTCGTTGCCGAGCCTGGCGAGCGCCACCGCGGTCCCGGCGGCGGCGCCCGCGGCGGTCACCCGGATCTGCTCCACGACGACGGTGTCCTGCCCGGCGGGGATGCCCTCGACGGGCCGGGCGAGCACGTCCAGGATGTGCGCGCCGAGAGTGACAACGGTCATGACGGGCCCCTTAATGATCGTCAGGGCCGTAGCGTACGCGGTGGAGACGGCGGAACGTGAGAGGTATTCGCATGTTGTTGAAGGATGAACGGCAGGAGCTGTGCGCCATCGGGCGGCGGCTGGCCGGGACCGGTCTCGTGACCGGCGCGTCGGGCAACATCAGCGTCCGGCTGGGCGACCTGGTCGCGGTCACGCCCGGCGGCATGATGCTCGACCGGATGGAGCCCGCCGACTGCCCGGTCGTGAACCTCTCCGCGCGGCTCGTCGAGGGCGAGCGGGCGCCGTCGTCGGAGACGCCCATGCACCTGGCGCTCTACGACGCGACCCCGGCCGCGGCGATCGTGCACACGCACTCGACCTACGGCGCCGTCGTGGCCACGACCATGACCGAGCTGCCGCCGATCCACTACAACACCCTGCTCCTCGGCGGCGTGGTGAAGGTCGCCGAGTACGCCACGTACGGGACGCCCGAACTGGCGGAGAACGTCCGGAGGGCGATGGACGGCGGCAAGCGCGCCGCGCTGATGGCCAATCACGGCGGCGTCGCGATCGGGCGCGACCTGGACGAGGCGTTCGAGAACGCGCGCCTGCTCGAATGGCTCTGCGGCGTGTACGTCCGCGCCAGGACGATCGGCGAGCCGCGCGTCCTGACGGACGGCGAACTGGCGGAGGTGGTGGAGCGCGGCCTCACGCCGCCGGAGTTCCCGCGTGTGTAACCTAACGCTTGTTAGGTTGACTCCGGGAGGCCCGCTTTGCCCTTCGTCCTGATCGACAAGCCGCGCCCGCACCTCACCCTCATCACGCTCAACCGGCCCGAGCGCATGAACGCGATGGCCTTCGACGTGATGGTCCCGTTCCGCGAGGCGCTCGAACGGGTGAGCCTCGACAACGACACCCGCGCCGTCGTCATCACCGGCGCCGGGCGCGGCTTCTGCTCCGGCGCGGACCTGGAGAACCCCGGCGACATCCCCGGCATCGACGGGCTGACGCTCCCGACCATCGCGCTGCGCTCGATGGAACTGCTCGACGACGTGATCCGCGCGATGCGCCGCGTCCACCAGCCGGTCATCGCGGCGGTCAACGGCCCGGCGATCGGCGGCGGGCTCTGCCTGTCCCTGGCCGCCGACATCAGGCTCGGCTCCGACACCGCGCTGTTCCGCGCCGCCGGGATCAACAACGGCCTCACCGCGAGCGAGCTCGGCCTCAGCTACCTGCTGCCGCGCGCGATCGGCGCGTCCCGCGCCTTCGAGCTGATGCTGTCCGGCCGGGACGTGGACGCCGCCGAGGCCGAGCGCATCGGCCTGCTCTCCCGGGTCGTCCCCGGCGACAAGCTCCTCGACTCCTGCTACGACCTCGCCGAGCGGATCGCCGGTTTCAGCCGCCCAGGCGTCGAGCTGACGAAGCGGATGCTGTGGTCCAGCCTGGACGCCGCGAGCCTCGACGCGCACATGGGCCAGGAGGGCCTCGCCCAGCTCTACGTCCGCCTCACCACCCAGAACTTCGAAGAGGCGATCAGGGCGCGCAAGCAGCACCGCCCGCCGGACTTCCAGGACTGAACCGTGGCAGGCTGAGGGCGTGCCGAAGCTCTCACCGGACGACGCGCGCCGCCTCCTGGCGGCCGTCCCGGTCGTGCGCCTGGCGACCGTGGGGGAGGACGGGCGGCCGCACCTCGTGCCCGTGACGTTCGCCGTCCACCGGGGCAGCGTCTACACGGCCGTCGACCACAAGCCGAAGAGCACCCGTGACCTGCGGCGGCTGGCGAACGTCCGCGCCAACCCCCGCGTCGCCCTCCTGGCCGACCACTACGAGGACGACTGGACCCGCCTGTGGTGGGTCCGCGTGGACGGCCGCGCCCAGGTCGTCGAGGAGGCCGCGCGGATGGCCGGGCCCGTCCGCCTGCTCGCGGACCGGTACGCCCAGTACCGCGACCGTCCGCCCGAAGGGCCGGTCATCGCGATCACCATCGACACCTGGACGGGCTGGTCGGCGTCCTAGCGGCATCAGTCCCAGGCTGCGCCCAGCTTCGCCAGGTCATCGGCGTACTCGATGCGGGCGGACCACTCGTCCGGCCAGGCGTCCATGCCGAGGTGCGCGCCCGCGAACGCGCCGGCCAGGCAGGCGATCGAGTCGGAGTCGCCGGAGCTGGCGGCGCCGCGCCGGATCGCCTCGACCGGCTCGCCGGGGAACAGCAGGAAGCACAGCAGGCCCGTGGCGAGGGCCTCCTCGGCGATCCACCCCGCGCCGGTGATCTCGCAGGGGTCGGACGAGCGGTCGGTGCGCGCGAGGGCCTCGTCCAAGCGGTCGAGGACGGCCAGGCACTCGTCCCAGCCGCGCGCGATGAACGTCTCCGGTGCGTCCATGCCGGGCTGCTGCCACAGGTCGCCGAGCCAGCGCCCGTGGTAGGCGGTGCGCTGGTCGTGGCAGCGGGCGCGGAGCGCCCCGGGCAGGTCGGACGGGTCCATGCCGTCGGCCAGCCACCGGACGGCGAACGCGGTCAGCTCACTGGCGGCGAGCCCGGTCGGATGCCCGTGGGTGAGGGCCGCCTGGAGCTGGGACGCGCCGGCGCGCGTCTCGTCCGTCAGGCCGGGGGCGAGGCCGACCGGCGCGACGCGCATGTTGGCGCCGCAGCCCTTGGACCCCGCCACGGTCGCCTCCACCCAGGGCCGCCCCGCCTCCAGGTTCCGGCACGCGCGCAGGCACGTGTTGCCGGGCGCCCGGTTGTTGTCGGGGCTGTTGAGCCAGTCGATGAAGCGCCGCCGCCACATCGGCGTGACCAGCTCGGGGGTGAATGGCGGGTTCGCGAGCGCGTCCAGGAGGGCGAGGCCGACCGCGATCGCCATCTGCGTGTCGTCGGTGACCAGCGCCGGGTCGCCGTCGAGCCGCGCGGGCCCGTGGTCGCCGAACCGCTTGCGGATCTGCTTCATCGTGAGGAACTCGGTCGGCGCCCCCAGGGAGTCGCCGTACGCCAGCCCGAACATCGCCCCGCTCGCCCGTTTCATACCGGGCATTCTCCCTCAACCGGCGCGCTGGAAGCGGCCGGGCGTCATGCCGTAGCAGCGGACGAACCAGCGCGTCAGATGGCTCTGGTCGGCGAATCCGGTGCGGGCCGCGACGTCCCCGATCGCGCCGCCCCCGGCGAGCAGGCGCCGGGCGGCGCGGAGCCGGAGCTGGCGCTGGTAGTCGCTCGGCCCCATCCCGTAGGCCCGGCGGAAGCCCCGGTAGAGCGCGAACCGGCTGCATCCGGCCGCTCGGGCCAGTTCGTCGGCGCCGATGTCGTCCAGGTACGCCTCCTCCAGGCGCCGCCTGGCCCGCTCGACGAAGCCGCCGGCGGGGCTGGTGCCGAGGCGCCGCGTGGCCGCCCGGTCGACCATCGCCCCGACCGTCGCGGTCAGCAGCTCGTCCCGCCGCAGGGCCGGCGCGCCGCCGAGCAGTGCCGCGTGCAGCCCGCGCAGGTTCCGCGCGAGGACGGGATCGCCCACGACGGGGGAGGTGAACAGCGGCAGCCCGGCCGTCCGGCCCGCCATGTCGGCCAGCACGCCCGACACCAGTCCCGGGCCGATGTGCACCATGCGGTAGGTGAAGCCCAGCTCGTCGGCGGCGTGGCCGTCGTGCGGATCGTCGGGATTGAAGGCGATGACCATCCCGGCCGCGCTGGTGTGGGCGCCGCCCCGGCAGCGGAACGCCTGGTAGCCGTCCTCGGTCACGCCGAACGAGTACGTCTCGTGGCTGTGCCGGTGGTACACGTGCCGCTCGAAGTGGGCGTGCATCGCCTCCAGGGGGCGGTCGGACGACCGCCAGTACCGGCTCCAGTCCACGCGTCCGATTCTGGCGCACGAGCGTTCAAGACGAACCGCCGTCCGGTGCGGAACCCTGTGTCGCATGCGCTTCGACACCAAGATCGGGATCGTGGTCCGCGACGATCTGGCCGCCTGGCAGCGGCTCAACGTCACCGCGTTCCTGGCGAGCGCCGTCGCCGCCGGTGTGCCCGGCGTCATCGGCGAGCCCTACGAGGACGCGTCGGGGAACCGGTACCTGGCGATGTTCCGGCAGCCGGTGCTGGTCTACGAGGCCGGCGCGGCGGCGGTCCTGACGGCGCACGGCCGCGCCCTCGCCCGCGGCATGGACGTCGCCGTCTACATCGAGGACATGTTCAAGACCGGCCACGACGAGGCCAACCGCGAGACGGTCCGCGCGGTCACGGCCGAGGAGATGCCCCTGGTCGGGTTCGCCGTCCACGGCCCGAAGAACGGCGTGGACAAGGTCCTCAAGGGGTTGCGGCTGCACCCGTGAGGCCGGCGAGCGCGGCCAGCCGCTCCCGGTGCCGGTCGGGCGCGCCGAACAGCTGCCGGGAGCCCTGCGCGCGCTTGAAGTACAGGTGCGCGTCGTGCTCCCAGGTGAACCCGATGCCGCCGTGCAGCTGGATGGCCTCGCCCGCCGTGTGGAAGTAGGCGTCCGAGCAGTACGCCTTCGCCAGCGCGGCGGCGGCCGGCAGCTCCGCCGGGCTCTCGTCCGCCGCGGCGGCGGCGTTCAGCACGGCCGACCGGGCCGACTCCACCAGCACGAACATGTCCGCGCACCGGTGCTTGATCGCCTGGAACGACCCGATCGGGCGGCCGAACTGGTACCGCACCTTCGCGTACTCGACGGTCATGTCCAGGGTCTTCTGCGCGCCGCCGAGCTGCTCGGCGGCCAGCGCCACGGCCGCGACGTCGAGCGCCCGCCTGAGCGCGTCCTCGCCGCCGACCCTGCGCGCGGGGACGCCGTCGAACTCGATCCGCGCCAGCTTCCGCGTCTGGTCGAGCGTCACCGCGGGGGTCCGGACGAGCCGCGACACGTCCTCGACCGCGTAGAGGCCGACGCCGTCCTCGCCCCGGGCCGCGACGAGGACCAGGCCGGCGATGTGCCCGTCCAGGACGAAGTTCTTGCTCCCCCGCAGCAGGCCGTCCTCGAACCGGGCCGCCACGTCGGCGAGGTCCCAGGACCCGCCGTCCTCGGCCACGGCCAGCGTCGCGATCACCGACCCGTCGGCGATGCCGGGCAGCAGGTCGTGCCCGCCCTCGCCGGCCTCCAGCGCCGCCGCTGCGGTGATCGTCGCGAGGAAGGGGGCGCACACGACCGCCCGGCCCATCTCCTCGAACACGACCGCGAGCTCCCGCACCCCGAACCCGGCGCCGCCGTGCTCCTCGGCGATCGCGAGGCCCTGCAGGCCGAGCTGGTCGGCCATCTGCGCCCACACCTTCGGGTCGTGGCCCTCGGCCGTCTCCATCAGCCGCCGCACCTCCGCGGCGGGGGACCGGTCGGCGAAGAAGCGCCGCAGCGCGTCCCGCAGCTCCCGCTGTTCCTCGGTGACGACGAGCTTCATCCCTGCGGCCTCCCGCGCACGACCCGACGCTTGCACGCCCATCCTGCCGCGCGCGCCCGCCGCGCGGCCCTCCGCCGTCCCGGCCAGCGGGACGGTCAGGGCGCCCAGTCGTGCGGCCCGAGCACGTACCCCCGCGTGGTCGAGTGCAGGTGGTTGATCAGCACCAGGTGCCCGAGCGCCGCCCACACCTCCTCCTCGGGACCGCCGACGAGCCGCCCGATCGTCTCGAAGTCCGCGGCCCCGCCGTCCTTGTCGATCTCCGCGACGGTCTCGTACACGGCCAGCTCGAAGTCCGACAGCTCCTGGACGTCGCCACGCCCGACATTCCACTCATCCATAGACAAACCGTGCCCACTCGCACCCGTTCTATCTGCCCGTCGGGGGAGGGGCGCCGTAGGGTGAGCATGTACGGCTTCGTTGCTACGATCTGTATCCGAAAGGTGGCGCTCTGCTCATATACTCGCTTGCGAGGAAAGGAGCAGAGCATGACTGCGATGGTTCATGAGCCTCTCTCGTATGGAGACGACGATGGTCTCCTCGAAGGTTTCCTCGCCCTCGACACCCCGGAGGGCTTCCGAGCCGAACTGATCGACGGAGAAATCGTCGTGACACCACCCCCCCCTGGGCGACCACGAGGACTGGATCGCTGAAGTCTCCCTGCAGATCGTCCGGGAGTCGCCTCAGCGGTTCCACTGGGCCGGTCGGAAGGGCCTGATCATCCCTGGCGATGACGACGGCCGGGCGATGCGCGTGCTCCCGGACATGGTCATAGCACCTGCGGAGCTACGGCTCTTCCGAGGGGCTCGCGAGTGGATGGAGGTCGAGCCCGAAGGGATCTCCATGGTCGTCGAGGTCACCTCCTCCAGGCCGGAACATGACCGAAGCGGCAAGCGAACCGGGTACGCGCGCGCGGGCATTCCGTTCTATCTGCTGGTGGACCGGGACGAGCGAACGGTGACGCTGTTCAGCGGCACGGACGGCACGGACTACCGGCATACGGACCAGGTGCCCTTCGGCAAGCCGCTTCCGCTGCCGGAGCCGTTCGAGATCGAACTGGACACCTCGGGCTTCGCCTGAGCCTGGTCGGCGGCCGCCTGTGTCGGCGGTGGCGAGGGGGATCATGAGAGCTGTGCGCGTCCATGAGCGCGGCGGTAGTGAGGGTCTGGTCCTGGAGGACGCGCCGGAACCGCGTCCGGCCACCGGGGACGTGGTCGTGCGGATGCACGCGGCGGGGTTCGTCCCCGATGAACTCGACTGGCCCGGCACCTGGGTCGACCGGGCCGGGCGCGACCGGACACCGTCGATCCCCGCCCACGACGTCGCCGGCGTGGTCGCCGAGGTCGCCTACGGCACCGCCGGGTTCGCGGTGGGCGACCGCGTGTTCGGCCTGACCGACTGGCACCGCGACGGCGCGGCGGCCGAGTACGTCGCGGTGGAGGCCCGCAACCTCGCCCATCTGCCCGGCTCGGTGGGGTTCACCGAAGCGGCCGCGCTGCCGCTCGCCGGCCTGACATGCTGGCAGGGCCTGTTCGTGCACGGCGGGCTGGAGCCCGGCCGGACGGTCGTCGTCCACGGCGGGGGAGGCGGCGTCGGCAGCCTCGCCGTCCGGCTGGCCCGCGACGCCGGCGCGCACGTCATCGCCACCGGCCGGGCCCGCGCGGCGGACGCGCCGGGGACGGCCGGCTCCGCGCCCATATCGGCGCCGTGTACCCGCTGGCCGAGACGCGCGCGGCGTTCGAGGCCAAGCACACGGGCGTCCCCGGCAAGGTCGTCATCGAGGTCTGATGCTCAGCCGGCCTCGGCCAGGCCGCGGAAGAAGTCCCGGACGTCCCCGGCGAGCAGGTCCGGCACCTCCATCGCGGCGAAGTGGCCGCCCCGGTCGAACTCCGACCAGTGCCTGATGTCGAACCGGCGCTCGGCCAGCGGACGCACCGACTGGGTGATGTCGCGGGGGAACACCGCCACGCCGACCGGCGCCCGGCACTGCGCGATCTGCCCACGCGGCGCGTCGTGGTGCAGCCGCGCCGAGGAGGCGGCGGTGGCGGTCAGCCAGTAGAGCGAGATGTCGGTCAGCATCCGGTCGTCGTCGACCGGCGTGCCCGGGTCGGTCCACTGCGCGAAGCGCTCGGCGATCCAGACCAGCTGGCCGACCGGCGAGTCGGTCAGCGCGTAGCCGATGGTCTGCGGGGTGAGGGCCTGCAGGGCCTGGTAGGGCGGACGGTTCGCCATGAGCTTCCTGATCTTGCCCAGCCGGGCCTCGTCCGCCTCCGACACCTCGACCTCGGGGTCCGGCGGGGTCGGCAGGTAGTTGATGTGCACCCCGACGACCTGCTCAGGTGCCGCCGCGCCGAGCGCCAGCGAGATGCCCGAGCCGAAGTCGCCGCCCTGCGCGCCGTAGCGCTCGTACCCGAGCCGGCGCATGAGCTCGGCCCAGGCCCGCGCGATCCGGGGGGTGCCCCAGCCGCGCTCGCGGGTCGGCCCGGAGAACCCGTAGCCCGGAATCGACGGGATCACCAGGTGGAAGTCGCGCGACAGCGGCTCGATCACGTCGAGGAACTCCAGGAACGACCCGGGCCACCCGTGCGTGAGGATCAGCGCGAGCGCGTCCGGCTTCGCCGACCGGACGTGCACGAAGTGGATGTTCTGGCCGTCGATCTCGGTGGTGAAGTGCGGCAGCTCGTTGAGCTCGGCCTCGTGCTTCCGCCAGTCGTACCCGGTGCGCCAGTACTCGGCCAGCTCCCGGGCCCGGGCGAGCGGAAACCCGTAGTCCCAGCCGGCGCCGTCGACCTCGTTGGGCCACCGGGTGCGGGCGAGCCGGTCGGCCAGGTCGTCGAGGTCGGCCTGCGGGACGTCGATGCGGAACGGCTTGATCATCGTCTCAACTCCAGCGGAATCACGCGCCCCGTGATCGTGGGGGCGCCCAACATTGGCATCGCCAACGATAACACACTCGTTGGCCATGCCAACGATTGACGAGACGCATGGACCTTCCAGAGGGAGCGGCGCTCCGGCCCGCGAGCGTCGTGGACTCGCCCTCGTCCGGTGCGAAGGCGTTCGTGTAGACGCGCCTTGACGTTCGCGAGTCCCGTGGCGGCGTTGCTGGCCACGCTGCCGCTTGTAGGAGTGGCCGACGAGAACGAGTCGACTTCACCGCGTCCGTGGCGGAGGCGATGCGCAGGTTCGGCGCCACGCGGGACATCGCCGCCGTCGTCTCAGACCTCCGCCAGTGGGGCGAGGACGTCCTCAGGGCCGCGGTGTGGGGTGGGTAGGGGCGGGCGGTCAGCCGTAGCGCTTCAGTTCGTGGAAGAAGTCGGGGACGGTGTGCAGGGTGCCCGCGGCGGAGACCTGGTCGTAGACGTACTTGGCCACGGCCAGGTCCAGGACGCCCAGGCCGAAGGGGGAGAAGACCACCGGCTTGCCGGCGGGCGGTGCCGTCTTCCCCGTCAGGACGTCGTAGAGGGTGCCGGCCACGAAGTCGCGGTCGCCGACCTTCTGCTCGGCCAGGTGCGGGGACGTGTTGGCCTTCATGCAGTGCTCGACGTCGTCCACCACGTTGTAGGACGCGAGGATGATCTCGGGGGAGAGGTCCCGCAGGGATACGTGCAGCACGAGGGGGTTGTGCTCGAACCAGGCCGGGTCGTGCACGTGCGGCTCGCCGGCGACGGTCGCGAAGACGATCAGGTCGGACGAGCGGATCAGCGACTCCGCCGAGTCGTGGATCGTGATGTCGCCCTTCTCCGAGCGCGCCAGGTACTCGGTGAACCCCTCGGCGTGCTCGCGGGAGAGGTCGTGGACGCCCAGCTCGTCGAACGTGAAGCCGTTGCCCGCCAGGTAGGTGTGGATGTAGCGGGCGATGAGGCCGACCCCGACGAAGCCGACCCGGCGGGGGCGGGAGCCGCGGGCGTCGGCGAGGACGGCGGCGGCCAGCGCGGCGGACGCGGCGGTGCGCGCGGCGGAGATGATCGAGCTCTCCAGGCACGCGAACGGGTAGCCGGTCTCCGCGTCGTTCAGGATCAGCACCGCCGACGCGCGCGGGACGCCGCGTGCGACGTTGCCGGGGAAGCTGGAGATCCACTTGATGCCGTGCACCCCGACGTCGCCCTTGACCGAGGCCGGGAGGGCGATGATCCGGTCGGACGGGCGGTCCGGGAACCGCAGGAAGTAGGAGTCCGGGTTGACCGTCCGGCCCTCGCCGTGCAGCCGGTAGGCCGCCTCGACCATCCGGGTGACCTGCTCCTCGTGCCCGGAGACCGCCTCGTGGACCTGGGCGCCGGAGATCACGGCGAATGCTGGGACCTGCGTCATGGGGGGAAACTCCGTCTTTTGTCGATGATCAGTCGCCGAGGATACCGGCCGGGTCGCAGAGCACGTCGCCGAAGTGCTCGCGCACCCAGCCCTCCTCGTAGATCGAGTCGAGGTAGCGCTCGCCGAGGTCGGGGGCGATGGCGACCGCGACCGGGTCCTCGCCGGGGTACTTCTCGTCCAGCCAGCGGGACGCGCCGGACACGACGGTGCCGGTGGATCCGCCGAACAGGAACCCGCGGGACGCGAGCGCGTGGACGGTCCGGATCGTGTCGGGCTCGGGGACGTGCACCACGTCGTCGATGAACGACTCGTCCACCAGCGCGGGCCGGCTGCTCGTGCCGAGGCCCGGCACCATCCGCCGCTCCGGGATGCCGCCGAACGTGACCGACCCGACCGCGTCGATCGCCACGATCGTGACGGGCCGCCGGTGCTCGCGGAAGTAGCGGGCGCAGCCCATCAGCGTCCCGGTCGTCCCGGCGCCGACGAAGAGAACCTCCAGGTCGGGGAACTCGCGGTCGATCGCCGGCGCGGTCCCGCGGTAGTGCGCCAGCCAGTTGTTGCGGTTGGCGTACTGGTTCAGCCAGACGTACCGCCGGTCCGACTCGCACAGGCCCCGGACGAACGCGATCCGCCCCCCGAGGTAGCCGCCGTTGGCGTCCTTGTCGGACACGACCCTGACCTCGGCGCCGAGCGCCCGCATGACCCGCATCGACGCGGGGTTGCAGCGCGGGTCGGTGATGCACACGAACTTCAGGCCGCGGCTCGCGGCGATCAGGCTGAGCGCGATCCCGAGGTTGCCCGACGAGGACTCGACGATGATCGAATCGGCGGTGAGCACGCCCTCGCGCTCGGCCGCCTCCACCATCGCCGCGGCCGCCTTCAGCTTGACCGACCCGGCGAAATTGAAGCCCTCGCATTTGAGGTAGAGCGGCCTGTCTATGACATGCCGCAGATCGACGTAAAGGTCGTCGACATTGAAATCCTGCGGCGAGGTGATTATCGGCACGCGTCCACCCTCAAATGAAGAAACAATTCCCTCATCTTCCCCCGAGTTCGCCGCCGGGCCTCACGCCAGAGCCATGCGGAGCATCACCGTACCTTCGTGCATCTTCCCGTCGCAACCCTCTGCTTACCGGTCGGTAGGGTGCAATGCGAGGTGCTTCTGCTGAACGCCGGACATAAGCTATGGCCCCGGCGCGTATTGCTGTTACAGCGGAGTGGTTCTACAACACGGAGAGTAATGATGAGTGCTCGTGGACCCGCCGTGGACCGGCTGCTCCCGGCGGCCGGCCTGCCCGCCCTGGACGTGCCGGCGGCGCAGGCGGACCGGGCCCGGGAGCTGGCCGTCCGGCACGGCATGCTCCGCGAGCGCGGCGTCGACCTCGCCGACCCCGTCATCACCCGGGTCGAGCGGTTCGCCGCCGAGCGCGACCGCCCGGCGGTCGCCGACCGGCACCGCACGCTGTCCTACGCCGGGCTGGCCGCCGAGGCCCGCCGCATCGCCGCGCTGCTGGAGGCGGAGGGCGTCGAGCCCGGCACGGTCGTCGGCGTCGGCGGCGAGCGCTCCGCGACCGTCATCGCCGCCTTCCTCGCGATCGAGCTGGTCGGCGCGCTGTACGTCCCGGCCGACGACACCTGGCCCGCCGGGCGCGTCCGCGACGTCCTCGACCAGGCGGGCGCGTCCGTGCTGGTCGCCGCGGACGCCGCCGGGACCGCCCCCGCCCTGCTGGAGGGCGCCGCGGCGGCCGGCTGCCGGGTCGTCCGCGCGGCCGCCGCCGGCGGGCTCGCGCCGTGGGCCGGGCAGCCCCGCCTGGACGCCCTCGACCGGCCCCGGTACGTCCTGTTCACCTCGGGTTCGACGGGCCGCCCCAAGGGCGCGGTGGTCGAGCACCAGGGCATGCTCAACCACCTCTGGGCGAAGATCATCGACCTGGAGCTGACCGGCGCCGACGTGGTCGCGTTCACCGCGCCGCTCGGCTTCGACATCTCGATCTGGCAGATGCTGTGCCCGCTGCTGCTCGGCGGCCGCATCGACGTCATCGGCGACGACGTCGCGCACGACCCGGAGGCGTTCGCCCGCGCGGTGGACGACCGCGGCATCACGATCGTGGAACTCGTCCCCACCATGGTCAGGCACCTGCTGGACGACCTGGCCCCCGGATCGCCTCAGTCCGGGGGGACGACCCCCCAGGCCCCCCGGAAAGGCTCGTTGGCCACCCTGCGCTGGATGATCGCCACCGGCGAGGAGCTGCCCGCCGAGCTGTCCCGCCGCTGGCTGGAGGCGATGCCGCACGCCCGGCTGCTCAACGCCTACGGCCCGACCGAGTGCTCCGACGACGTCACCCACCACACCGTGACCGCCGGCGACCTGGACCTGCTCCGCCTCCCCATCGGCACCCCGATCGTCAACACGCGCCTGTACGTGCTGCGCGAGGAGGACGACGGCACCTGGGGGGCCTGCGACATCGGCGAGACGGGCGAGCTGTTCGTCGGCGGCGTCGTCGTCGGCCGCGGCTACCTCGGCAACGACGAGCGCACCCGCGAGGCGTTCTACCGCGACCCCTTCGACGCCGCGTCGCCCACCGGCCGCCTCTACCGGACGGGCGACGCGGTGAAGCTGCTGCCCGCGGGCGCGGGCGGCGAGGACCGGCCCACCCTGCAGTACCTGGGCCGCGTCGACCGGCAGGTGAAGATCGCCGGGGTGCGGATGGAGCTGGGCGAGATCGAGGCCGTCCTGCAGCGGCACCCGGCGGTGGGCGCCGCGGTGGTGGTCGTGCACGAGTACCCGGCCCGCTGATCATCACGCTGAGTGACCCGACCAGGTCGATCCGGTTGTCAACCTTTGTCATCCGATGAGCGTCCCCGGCCTCTCGGCGCGGGGCGCGGCCCGGCCGTTTTGTCACTCCTGTTAGCAACGGGACCGGCCAAGTTCTACTTTTGAGGGGATTGCGAGGCATGTGACAGGCTGGTTGACTGTGACTCCGCTACTCCTGAGTAGAACGTGGGTCGAGGGCGGTTCCGCCTCAGGCGCGGAAAGCGACGGCGCTCTGTATTGGCGGGAACACAGGGCGTTGACTCCGGGAAAACGCGGGCCGATCGCGTTCCCGGAAGCGGCTCGGGTGAAAGGGGACGGGGAAAGCCCGATCAGTTCTGTGGTCATTCTCTCAGTTGATTTTCTGCCCGCCGGTGCCCAGCCGGTTCCGGGCGCAAAGGAAACCCCCTCCGACCCGGAAAGTGCCGCTTGATGTCCATCGAGTTCGCTCCTCTTTCGGCCGCTCAGCAGAGCGTCTGGTACGCGCAGCAGTTGGCGCCGGAAACGCCGATCCACATCGCGCAGTACATCGAGATCGAGGGACCGCTCGACCACGAACTGTTCGACCGCGTCGCGCGGATCGGCGCCCACGAGGTGCTCGCGATGAACGCGCGGCTGGCGGAGCGGGACGGGGCCGTCCACCAGGTCCTCGACCCGGACGCCTCCGTGTCGATCCCGCTGGTGGACCTGTCCGGTGAGGCCGACCCCGACGCGTGCGCGCGCGCGTGGATGCGGGCGCGGATGGCCGAGCCGCTGCCGCTGGACGGAGCCCGGCTCTTCGGCACGGCCCTGCTGCGGCTCGCGCCGGACCTGCACCGCTGGTTCATCCGCGCCCACCACGTCATCCAGGACGGCTACAGCGGCTCGCTGATCAGCCGCCGCGCCGCCGAGGTCTACACGTCGCTGGCCGGCGGCGGCGAGTACGTCCCGGCGGAACTCGGCGACTACCGGGCGCTGCTCGCCGCGGAGGAGGAGTACCGGGAGTCGGAGCGGTTCGAGCGCGACCGCGCCTACTGGACCGAGCGGTTCGCCGACCGGCCGGTGGCGGTGTCGCTGTCGGCGGAGATGGCCGAGCCCACCGCCGACTACCGGAGCCTGACCGGCCTCGTCCCGCCGGACGAGGCCGCCGCGCTCGCGGCCGGGGCGCGCCGGCTGCGCACGGCCGCGCCGGCCCTCGCGATCGCCGCGACCGCCGGGTACGTGGCGCGGATGACGGGCGCCGAGGACGTCATCCTCGGGCTCGCCGTCACCGGCCGCACGTCCGGGCTGGCGCTGGAGACGCCGTCGATGCTGTCGACGATCCTGCCGCTGCGGGTACACGTCCGCCCGGACATGACGGTGGACGACCTGGTCCGCGCCACGACGCGGGCGACGGCGCGGGCGCTGCGGCACCAGCGGTACCGGCGCGACGACCTGCTGCGCGACCTGAAGCTGGTCGGCGAGCCGCACCGGCTGTACGGGCCGGTCATCAACATCATGGCCTTCGACTACCGGCTGGACTTCGCGGGCCTGCCGGCGCGGATGCACGCCCTCACCACCGGGCCGGTCGACGACCTGTCGATCAACATCTACGACAACTTCGACGGCGCCGGGATGCGCGTCGACTTCGAGGCGCACCCCGACCTGTACACCGAGGGCGAGGTCTCCGCGCACCTGGGCCGCTACATCCGGTTCATGCGCGCGCTGGGCGCGGTGGACCCGGCCACGCCGCTCCGCGACGTCGAGCTGCTGGACGGCGCCGAGCGCTCCCGCGTACTGGACGAGTGGAACGACACGGCGCTGCCCGTGGCGCCCGCCGTCGTCCCGGAGCTGTTCGAGGCGCAGGCCGCCCGCACCCCGGACGCGCCCGCCGTCACGCACGCCGGTACGACCCTCACCTACCGGGAGCTGGACGAGCGCGCCGGCCGCCTCGCCCGCCACCTCATCGGCCGCGGCGTCGGCGCCGGGGACTTCGTCGCCCTCGCCCTGCCGCGCGACGAGAACCTGATCGTCGCCGCGCTCGCCGTGCTGAAGGCGGGCGCCGCCTACCAGCCGGTCGACCCGGCCTACCCGGCCGACCGCATCGCGTTCATGCTGGACGACGCGTCCCCGGCCTGCGTCGTCACCACCGCGGACGCCGACCTGCCCGGCACGACGCCCCGCGTCGTCCTGGACGGCCTCGACCTCACCGCGTACTCGCCCGCCGCCCCCACCGACGCCGACCGCGTGCGGCCCCTCCGCCCCGGCAACGCGGCCTACGTCATCTACACGTCCGGGTCGACGGGACGTCCGAAGGGCGTCGTCGTCTCGCACGCCGGCGCCGTCGACCTGTGCGCCTGGGCGCGCGAGGACTTCGGCCCCGGCCGCCTCGCCCGCGTGCTGTTCTCCACGTCGCTGAACTTCGACGTGTCGGTGTTCGAATGGCTGACGCCGCTCACGATGGGCGGGCACATCGAGGTCGTCCGGGACCTGCTGGAGGTCGCCGAGCGCGGCGGCTGGTCCGGGACGCTGGTCAGCGGCGTCCCGTCGGCGATGTCCGCGCTGCTCGCGGCGGGCGCGGCGGGGCTGGACGCGGGCGACGTCGTCCTGGCCGGGGAGGCGCTGCCCGCGAGGCTCGTCCAGGACCTGCGGGCCCTCATGCCGAAGGCCCGCATCGCCAACATCTACGGCCCCACCGAGGCGACCGTCTACGCGACGGCCTGGTTCGACGACGGCAACCTCGCCGGCCGCGCCCCGATCGGCGGCCCGATCGCCAACACCCGCGTCTACGTGCTGGACGCGTCGCTGCGCCCCGTCCCGGTGGGCGTGCCCGGTGAGCTGTACCTGGCGGGCGCGGGCCTGGCCCGCGGCTACCTGGACCGGTCCGCTCTCACCGCCGAGCGGTTCGTCGCCTGCCCGTTCGGGCCGCCCGGCGAGCGCATGTACCGCACCGGCGACCTCGCCCGCTGGAACGGCGCGGGGCAGATCGAGTACCTCGGCCGGCTCGACCACCAGGTGAAGATCCGCGGCTTCCGCATCGAGCCGGGCGAGATCGAGACCGCGCTCGCCCGGCACCCGGCGGTCGCCCAGGCCGTCGTGATCCACCGGGAGGACCAGCCGGGCAACCCGCGGCTGATCGCCTACGTGGTCCCCGAACCCGGGGCGGAGGCCGACCCGGACGCGCTGCGGGACTTCGCCGGCGAGACGCTGCCGGCGTACATGGTCCCGGCGGCGGTGGTGCCGCTGGCGGCGCTCCCGCTGAACCCCAGCGGCAAGCTCGACCGCGCGGCGCTGCCCGCCCCCGACTTCGCGGCGCGGGCGTCGGGCCGGGAGCCGCGCACCCCCGCCGAGAAGCTCCTCGCCGACCTGTTCGCCGAGGTGCTGGGCGTCGCCCGGGTCGGGATCGACGACGGCTTCTTCGACCTCGGCGGCGACTCGATCATCGCGATGCGGCTGGTGTCGCTGGCCCGCCGGTCCGGCCTCGTGCTGTCCCCGCGCGAGGTGTTCCGCCACCCGACCGTGGAGGCGCTCGCCCAGGTCGTGCGGCAGGCGGACGCGGGCGTGGACGGGGCCGGCGACGGCGCGGCCGAGAAGCCCGGCGCGGGCGTCGGCGCGTTCCCCGCGACCCCGATCATGCGGTGGCTGCGCGACCTCGGCGGGCCGTCCGGCGGGTTCAGCCAGAGCATCCTGCTGCGCACCCCGCCGGCGCTCGGCGAGGGCGACCTGACCCGCGCGCTGCAGGCGGTGCTGGACCACCACGACGCCCTCCGGATCAGCGTCCCCGAAGGCGGCGAACCGCGGATCGCCCCGCCGGGAACCGTCGACGCCGCCGCCTGCGTCCACCGCGTCGACGTCGCCGGGGCCGGCGACGCGGCCCTCGCGGAGGCCGCCGCGGAGCAGGCCGAGCTCGCGCGCGGGCGCCTCGACCCCGCGTCCGGGACGATGGCGCAGCTCGTGTGGCTGGACGCCGGCGAGCACGCGCTGGGCCGGCTGCTGATCGTGCTGCACCACCTGGTCGTCGACGGCGTGTCGTGGCGGATCCTGCTGCCCGACCTCGTCACCGCCTGGGCCGGGGGAGAGCTCGAACCCGTCCCGACATCGTTCCGCACCTGGGCGCGGCGGCTCGCCGACGAGGCCGTCACCGGGGACCGGGCCGCCGAACTCGGCCTGTGGACCGGGATGCTGCGGGCCGAGGACCCGCTGCTCGGCGCACGCGCCCTCGACCCCGCGCGGGACACCCGCGACACGGCCGGGAGCCTCACCCTGGAACTGGACGAGGCCACCACGTCGGCGCTGCTGACCGGCGTGCCCGCCGCCTTCCACGGCCGGGTCAACGACGTCCTGCTCGCCGGGCTCGCCCTCGCCGTGACCGAGTGGCGCCGCCGCCGGGGCGTCTCCACGCGCGGCTCCGCCGTCCTGGTGGACGTCGAAGGCCACGGCCGCGAGGAACTGGGGCACGGCGCCGAACTGGACCTGTCCCGCACGGTCGGCTGGTTCACCAGCATGTTTCCCGTCCGGCTCGACGCGGGTGGCGCGGGCGACGCGGTCTGGGACGAGGTCCGCGCCGGCGGCCCGGCGGCCGGCGAGGCCGTCCGGAACGTCAAGGAGCGGCTCCGGTCCCTGCCGGACAACGGCATCGGCTACGGCCTCCTCCGCCACCTGAACGAGGCGACCGGCCCGGAACTGGCCGCGCTGCCCGCACCGCAGATCGTCGTCAACTACCTCGGCCGGGTCGAGGCCGGGGACGGCGACTGGAGCATCGCCGCCGAGGCGGGCGCCCTGGACGGCGGCGGCGACGCCGCCATGCCGCTCGCCCACACCGTGGAGATCGACGCGATCGCCCGCGACTCCGCCGCCGGACCGCGCCTGTCGGCCACCTGGACGTGGGCGGGCCGGATCCTGGACGGCGCGGACGTCCGCGAACTGGCCGCCGCCTGGTTCGAGGCCCTGCGCGGCATCGCCGCGCACGCGGCGGCGGGCGGCGGCGGGTGCACGCCCTCCGACTTCCCGCTGATCGCGCTGACCCGCCCGGAGGTCGCCGAGGTCGAGGCGGCGCACCCGGGGCTGGCCGACATCTGGCCGCTGTCCCCGCTCCAGCAGGGCTTCTTCTTCCACGCGCTGCTCGACTCCGGCTCCGACGTCTACACCGCCCAGCTCGTCCTGGACTTCGACGGCCCCCTGGACGTCCCCGCCCTGCGCGCGGCCGGGCTGGCGCTGACCGGCCTGCACCCGGGCCTGCGGGCCGCGTTCGCGCAGACCGGCGACGGCACCCCCGTGCAGCTCGTCCTCGGCGCGGCCGAGGCGCCCTGGCGGGAGGTCGACCTGGACGGCGCCACCGCCGGCGAGGTCCAGCGCGTCATGACCGGCGAGCGGGCCCGCCCCTTCGACCTCGAACGCCCGCCGCTGCTGCGCTTCGCGCTGCTCCGGCTGGGCCCCGGGCGGCACCGCCTCCTGCTCACCGCGCACCACATCGTCCTGGACGGCTGGTCCGTCCCGGTGCTGGCCGGGGAGCTGCTGACCCTGTACTCGGGCGGGACCCCCGCCCGCACCGCGCCCTACAAGGAGCACCTGGCCTGGCTGGATGCCCAGGACGGCGACGCCGCCCGCGACGCGTGGCGGGCGGCGCTCGACGGCATCGGCGGGCCGACGCTGCTGGCCCCCTCCGCCGCCGACAGGCCGCCGGTGCTCCCCGAAGCGGTCGTCCTCGACCTGAGCCGGGAGCTGTCGGACGGGCTGACCGCCCGGGCGCGGAGCCACGGCCTGACCCCCAACACCGTCGTGCAGGGGCTGTGGGGGCTGCTGCTGGCCCGCCTCACCGGCCGTGCCGACGTGGTGTTCGGCGCCACCGTCTCCGGCCGGCCCCCCGAGCTGGCCGGCGCCGACCAGATGGTCGGCCTGTTCATCAACACGCTGCCGGTCCGGGTGCGGCTGCGCGACGCCGAGACCCTCGCGGAGAGCCTCGGCCGCCTCCAGGACGAGCAGTCCGCGCTGTTCGCCCACCACCACCTCGGGCTGGGCGAGATCCAGCGCGCGGCGGGGACCGGCCCGCTCTTCGACACCATGACGGTGTTCGAGAACTACCCGTTCGACGCCGCGCTGCTCGACGCCGCGTTCGACGGGGTCCGGCTGGCGGACGCCGACCTGGTCGACGCCACCCACTACCCGCTGACCCTGCTCGCCGTCCCCGGCGAACGGCTCCGGCTCCGCCTGGAGTACCGGCCCGACGTCTTCGACCGCGCCACCGCGGAGCGGCTGACCGCGCTGCTGGACGGCCTCGTCCGCACCCTCGTCGCCGACCCGCGGCGCCCGGTCGGCGACATCGCGCTGCCCGGCGCGGACGAGGTGCGGGCCGTGCTCGCCGGGCTCGGCGGCGCCGAGGCCCCCGCGCCCCGGCGGAGCGCGGCGCCCGGCGGCAGCCGGCTCGTCGCCTACGTCGTCGCCGCCCCCGGCGAGTCCGTCGACCCCGAGGCGCTGCGCGCCCACGTCCGGGAGAGCCTCCCCGAGTCGATGGTGCCCGCCGCCGTGGTCGTCCTCGACGAACTGCCGCTCACCCCGAACGGGAAGGTCGACACCAAGGCGCTGCCCGAACCCGAGCCGACCCGCCCCGCCACCGCCTACCGGGCGCCGCGCGACGCCCGCGAGACCGCCGTCGCCGCCATCGTCGGCGACCTCCTCGGCATCGACGCGCCCGGTATCGACGACGACTTCTTCGAACTCGGCGGCGACTCGCTCGTCGCCATGCGGGTCGCGACCCGGATCCGCCGCGCGCTCGGGGTCGAACTGCCCGTCCGCGCCCTGTTCGAGGCGCCGACGATCGCCGGCCTCGCCGCCCGCGCCGCCGCCCTGGAGGGGGACGCGGGCACCGGCCGCCCGGCACTGGAGCCCCGCGACCGGCCCGCCGTGGTCCCGCCGTCCTACGCCCAGCAGCGGCAGTGGTTCCTGAACCGCTTCGAGGGGCCGTCGGCGACCTACAACATGCCGGTGGCGCTGCGCATCCGCGGCCCCCTGGACGCGGACGCGCTCCGCGCCGCCATCGGCGACCTGGTGGACCGGCACGAGACGCTCCGCACGGTCCTGCCGGACGCCGGGGGAGCGCCGCGCCAGCTCGTCCTGGACCCGGCCGCCGCCCGCCCCGAACTGGAGGTCGCCGGCACCACCGAGGCGGAGCTGCCGATGCGGCTCGCGACGGCCGCCGGGTACGCGTTCGACATCACCGCCGAGCCGCCGCTGCGCACCCACCTGTTCCGGATCGGCCCGGACGAGCACGTCGTGCTGCTGCTCCTGCACCACGTCGGCGGCGACGGCTGGTCGATGGCGCCGCTCGCCCGCGACCTCGTCACCGCCTACCTGGCGCGGACCGGCGGCACCGCACCCGGCTGGGCGCCGCTGCCCGTCCAGTACGCCGACTACACGCTCTGGCAGCGCGAGCTGCTCGGCTCCGAGGACGACCCCGAGAGCGTGATCTCGCGGCAGATCGCCCACTGGCGGGACGCCCTCGCCGGCCTGCCCGAGGAGCTGCCGCTCCCGGCCGACCGGCCGCGCCCGGCGGAGGCGTCCTACCGCGGCGGGACCGAGCGGTTCCGGCTCGGCGCCGGCGTCCACGCGTCCCTCATGCGGATCGCCCGGGAGACCGGCGCCAGCCCGTTCATGGTCGCCCAGGCCGCGTTCGCGGCACTGCTGACCAGGCTCGGCGCGGGCACGGACGTGCCGATCGGCTCGCCCATCGCGGGCCGCATGGACGAGGCCCTGGACGACCTCGTCGGCATGTTCGTGAACATGCTCGTCTTCCGCACCGACACCTCCGGCGACCCGTCGTTCCGGGACCTGGTCGGACGGGTGCGGGAGACCGACCTCGCCGCCTACGCGCACCAGGACGTCCCGTTCGAGCGGCTCGTCGAGGTGCTGAACCCGCCGCGCCACCTGGCCCGCCACCCGCTGTTCCAGATCGGCCTGACCTTCCAGAACAACCCGGAGGCGCGGCTGGAGATGCCCGGCTTCAGCGCCGAGCCCGAACCCCTCACCGCCGGCGCGTCCCGGTTCGACCTGCTCATGATCCTCACCGAGCGGGAGGACGGGTTCGAGGGCGAACTGGAGTACGCGCTCGACCTCTACGACCCGGCCACCGCGCGGCGGCTCGTCGAGCGGTTCGAGCGGTACCTGACCGCACTGCTCGCCGACCCGGACGCGCCCATCAGCGGCGCGGACGTCCTCTCGGCGGACGAGCGGACCCGCATCCTCGGCGAGTGGGCCGGCGGCGACGCCGCCCCCGCGGAGCGGGCGACGATTCCGGCGCTGTTCGAGGCGCAGGTCGCGGCGCGTCCGGATGCGGTCGCGGTGTCGTTCGAGGGTGTGTCGTGGACGTATGCGGAGGTGAACGCGAGGGCGAATCGTCTGGCGCACCGGTTGATCGGGGAGGGTGTCGGGCCTGAGCAGTTCGTGGCGCTGGCGCTGCCGCGTTCGGCCGACCTTGTTGTGGCGATCCTGGCGGTGCTGAAGACCGGTGCGGCGTACGTGCCGATCGATCCGGACTACCCCGAAGACCGCATCGCGTACATGGTCGAGGACGCGAAGCCGGTCCTCACGCTCGGCCCGGACGACCTGGGTGCCGAGGGTTACGACGACACCAACCCCGGCGTGACCATCGACCCGGACCACCCGGCGTACGTGATCTACACGTCGGGTTCGACGGGCCGTCCCAAGGGTGTGGTGATTCCGCACCAGAACGTGGTGCGTCTGCTGCGCTCGACCGAGGAGTGGTTCGAGTTCGGTCCGGACGATGTCTGGACGTTGTTCCACTCCTACGCGTTCGACTTCTCCGTCTGGGAGCTGTGGGGCCCACTCCTGTACGGCGGCCGACTCGTCGTCGTCCCGTATCTGACGTCGCGTTCGCCGGAGGACTTCCTCAAGCTGCTGGTCGCCGAGCAGGTCACCGTCCTCAACCAGACCCCGTCGGCGTTCTACCAGCTCATGGCCGCCGACAAGGCCAACCCCGGTACCGATCTGGCGTTGCGCTACATCGTGTTCGGCGGCGAAGCCCTCGAACTCGGTCGCCTCGAAGACTGGTACTCGCGCCACGCCGACGACGCCCCGACGCTCGTCAACATGTACGGCATCACCGAAACCACGGTGCACGTCTCGTACGTCGCCCTGGACCGCGCCTACGCGGCGACGGCGCCGGGCAGCGTCATCGGTGTCGGCATCCCCGACCTGCGCGTCTACGTCCTGGACGACCGCCTCCAGCCCGTCGCGCCCGGCGTCGTCGGTGAGCTGTACGTCTCCGGCGCCGGCCTGGCACGCGGCTATCTCAACCGCCCGGCCCTGTCCGCCGAGCGGTTCGTCGCCGACCCGTACGGCAAGCCCGGTACGCGCATGTACCGGACCGGCGACATCGGGCGGTGGCTGCACGACGGCCGCCTGGAGTACCTCGGCCGCAGCGACCAGCAGGTGCAGTTGCGCGGCTTCCGCATCGAGCTGGGCGAGATCGAGTCGGCCCTCGCCCGCCACGACGCGGTCTCCGATGTCGCGGTGATCGTCCGCGACGACCGCCTCATCGCCTACGTCGCCGGATCGGACGTCGACTCGTCCGAGCTGCGCCGGTTCGCCGGCAAGGACCTGCCCGACTACATGGTCCCGGCCGTGGTCGTCGAGCTGGACGTGCTGCCGCTGACCGCCAACGGCAAGCTCGACCGCAAGGCGCTGCCCGCCCCCGACTTCGCGGCGAACGTGTCGTCCCGTACTCCGCGCACCGCCGGGGAGGAGACCCTTTCCGCCCTGTTCGCCGAGGTCCTCGGGCTGGAGCGGGTCGGGATCGACGACGGGTTCTTCGACCTGGGCGGCGACTCGATCATCGCGATCCAGTTGGTGTCCCGGGCCCGCCAGTCCGGCCTGGTCATCACGCCCCGCGACGTGTTCCAGCACCAGACCGTCGAGGAACTGGCCGCCACCGCGACGCCGGTCGGGGAGGGCGAGGAGGTCGAGACCGAGGCGCCCGGCGCCGGGGTCGGCCCCGTCCCGGTCACCCCGATCGTCGCGTGGCTGCGCGACCGGGTCGCCGGCGACGCCGCGCTCATCCGCGGCTTCCACCAGTCGACGCTGCTGCGCACGCCGCCCGACCTCGGCATCGAGCGGCTGACCGGCGCGTTCCAGACCCTCCTGGACCACCACGACATGCTCCGGCTCCGCCTGGACGGCTGGCAGCCCGTCGTCCGGCCGCCCGGGTCGTGCGACGCGGCCGACCTCGTCACCCGCGTGGACACCGCCGGGCTGGACGCCGACAAGCTCCAGGCCGTCATCACCGAGCAGGCCACCGCCGCCCGCGACCGCCTCGACCCGTCCGCCGGTACGGTCGCGCAGCTCGTCTGGTTCGACGCGGGCGAGGAGCAGGGCCGGCTCCTCCTCGTCCTGCACCACCTCGTCGTGGACGGCGTGTCCTGGCGGATCCTGCTGCCCGACCTCGTCACCGCCTGGGCCGGCGGGACCCTCGACCCCGTCCCGACCTCGTTCCGCCGCTGGGCGCAGAAGCTCACCGCGTCCGAGCGGGACGAGGACGAGCTGGAGGACTGGCTCGACATCGTCGACGGCCCGCCGCAGAACCTCGCGAAGCGGCCGCTCGACACGCGCGTGGACATCGCGGCCCGCGCCCGCTCGGTCACCGTCGACCTGCCCGCCGACGTCACCGGGCCGCTGCTCACCGACGTCCCGGCCTCGTTCCACGGCCGGGTCAACGACGTGCTGCTCACGGGCCTCGCCCTCGCCGTCGCCCAGTGGCGCCGACACCGGGGCGGGCGCGGCACCGGTGTCCTCATCGACCTCGAGGGCCACGGCCGCGAGGACGTCGTGCCCGGCGCCGACGTGTCCCGCACCGCCGGCTGGTTCACCACGATCCACCCGGTCCGGCTGGACGCGGGCGGCGCGACCGGCGGCGCGGCGCTCAAGACGGTGAAGGAGCAGCTCCGGGCGGTCCCGGACGGCGGCATCGGCTACGGCCTGCTGCGCCACGGCGGCGGCGACGCCGCCGAGGAGCTGGCAGACGCCGCGCCCGCGCAGATCGCCTTCAACTACCTCGGCCGCGTCGCGGCCGGGGACGAGGGCGGCGACTGGACGCTCGCCGCCGAGGACCTCCCCGCCGGCGAGGACCCGGCGATGCCCCTGGCGCACGTCCTGGAGATCAACGCCGTCACCCGCGACCTGCCCGGCGGGCCGGTGCTGTCGGCGACCTGGACGTGGCCGGGCGGCCTGCTGGAACCCGCCGACGTCCGCGAACTGGCGGACGGCTGGTTCACCGCGCTGCGCGCCCTCGCCGCCGACGCCGCCGCCGGGGACGCCGCCGGCTTCACCCCGTCCGACCTGCTGGTCGACCTGGACCAGACCGAGATCGACAAGCTGCAGACCGCCTGGAGGCAGAAATCGTGAACCGGGGGGACCTTGAGGACATCCTGCCGCTGTCGCCGCTGCAGCAGGGTTTCTTCTTCCACGCCCTCTTCGACGCGGGCGACGGCGACGTCTACACGGCCCAGGTCGTCCTCGACCTGGAAGGGCCGCTGGACGCCGCCGCGCTGCGCACCGCCGCGGGGACGCTGCTGCGCCGGCACGCGAACCTGCGCGCCGCGTTCTGGCACGAGGACCTGTCGCGTCCCGTGCAGGTGATCCCGCGCACCGTCGAGGTGCCGTGGGAGGAGGTCACCGCGTCCGGGGCGGAGGCCGACGCCGTCGTCGCGCGGGAGCGGGCGCGCGGCTTCGACATGACCGCGCCGCCGCTGCTGCGGTTCGTCCTCGTCCGGATGGGGCCCGAGCGGTTCCGGCTGATCCTCACCAACCACCACATCCTGCTGGACGGCTGGTCCACGCCGATCCTGGTGACCGAGCTGTTCCTGCTCTACATGCAGGGCGGCCACGACGCGGGGATGCCGCGCGTCACCCCGTACAAGAACTACCTGGCCTGGCTGGCCGGGCAGGACCGCGCCGCCGCCGAGGAGGCGTGGCGCCGCGCCCTCGACGGCGTGGACGAGCCGAGCCTCGTCGCCCCCGAGGCCGCCGCCCGCGCCCCGGAGCCCCCGAAGCGGACCATCACCGAACTCGACGAGAAGACCACCCGGCGCCTGTCCCGGGCCGCCCGCCGCCACGGCGTCACGCTCAGCACCGTGCTGCAGGGCGCGTGGGGCCTCGTCCTCGGCCGGCTCCTCGGCACGAACGACGTGGTGTTCGGCGCGACCGTGTCCGGCCGCCCGCCCGAACTGCCCGGCATCGAGCAGATGATCGGGCTGTTCATCAACACGCTGCCGATCCGCGTCCGCCACCGGCCGGACGAGTCGCTCGGGTCCCTGCTGGAGCGCCTCCAGGAGGAGCAGACCGAACTCCTCGCCCACCACCACCTGGGCCTCACCGACATCCAGCGCGCGGCGGGCCGCACCGGCGCCCTCTTCGACACGATGACGGTGCTGGAGAACTACCCGTTCGACCCGGACTCGATGGACGGCTCGCTCAACGGCGTCCGCATCGCCGGGGCCGACTCCTACGACGCGACCCACTTCCCCCTGTCGTTCGTCGCGCTGCCCGGCGAGAAGCTGTCGCTGCGCCTGCACTACCGGCCCGATGTCTACGAGCACGCGGTCGTCGAAGCGCTCCTCGCCCGCGTCCGGCGCTTCCTGGAGGCGATCGCCGAGGACTCCGGCCGCCTCATCGGTGCGGTCGACCTCGCCGGCGACGCCGAGCGGGCGGCCCTGGCCGCCTGGAACGACACCGCCGCCGAGACCCCGGCCGGCGCCCTCCCGGCCCTCTTCGAGTCCCAGGCCGCCCGGACTCCGTCCGACGCGGCCCTCGTCTGCGGCGGCACCCGGCTGACCTACGCGGAGCTGAACGAGCGCGCCAACCGCCTCGCCCACGAGCTGATCGCCCGGGGGATCGGCCCCGAGGACCGCGTGGCCCTCGTCCTGCCGCGCACCCCCGAGATCGTCGTGGCGATCCTCGGCGTCCTCAAGGCGGGCGCGGCCTACGTCCCGATCGACCCGGAGTACCCGGCCGACCGCATCGCCTACATGCTGGCGGACGCCCGGCCCGCGCTCACCATCACCGCCGGAGACTTCCCGGACACCACCGGGAGGCCCGCGCACGATCCGGCGCGGACACTGCGGGCGGAGAACGCGGCGTACGTCATCTACACGTCCGGGTCCACCGGGCGGCCCAAGGGCGTGACCGTCCCGCACGCCGGCGTGCTCAACTACTTCGAGGCCCACCGGGGCGCGTTCATCGACCCGGCGGTCGAAGCCGCCGGCGGACGGCGGATGCGGTTCGCCCACCTGGCGTCGTTCTCGTTCGACACGTCCTGGATGGGCCTGCTGTGGATGATGTACGGCCACGAGCTGCACCTCATCGACGACGACACGCGCCGCGACGTTGAGGCGTACACCGAGTACGTGGCACGCGCACGGATCGACCTGGTGAACACGACCCCGTCGCACTTCGCCTCGCTCCGCGAAGCGGGCCTGCTGGACGATGACGGGCGGCACCTGCCGGAGCATCTGCTCCTCGGCGGCGAGGCCGTCGGCGAGAGCCTGTGGGTCGAACTCCGCGCGGTCCCCGGGCTCGCCGCGCGCAACTTCTACGGGCCCACCGAATCGACCATCGACACGATGAACCAGGTGGTCGCGCGCAGCGAGCACCCGTCGGTCGGCGCACCCCACCGCAACACCCGCTCGTACGTGCTCGACACCGCGCTCCAGCCCGTGCCCGCCGGCGTCCCCGGCGAGCTGTACCTGGCCGGCGCGCAGCTCGCGCGCGGCTATCTGCGGCGGGCCGCGCTCACCGCCGAGCGGTTCGTCGCCGACCCGTTCGGCGCCCCCGGCGACCGCATGTACCGCACCGGCGACCTGGCCCGGTGGCGCCCGGACGGCACGATCGAGTACCTCGGCCGCGCCGACGACCAGGTGAAGATCCGCGGCTTCCGGGTGGAGCCGGGCGAGATCGAGAACGTCCTGGCCGGCTGCGCGGGCGTCGCGCAGGCCGCCGTCGTCGTCCGCGAGGACCGGCCCGGCGACAGGCGCCTCGCCGCCTACCTGGTCGGCCCGGACGTCGACGTCGCCGCCGTCCGCCGGTACGCCGCCGAGCGGCTGCCCGACTACATGGTCCCGGCGTTCACCGTCCTGGACGCGCTGCCGCTCACCGTGAACGGCAAGCTCGACCGGGCCGCGCTGCCCGCGCCCGACGCCGACGCCGGCGCCGCCGCGGGCCGCGCCCCGCGCACCCCGCAGGAGGAGATCCTCTGCGGGCTGTTCGCGGAGATCCTCGGTGTGCCGAGGGTGGGCGTCGACGACGGGTTCTTCGACCTCGGCGGCGACTCGCTCACCGCGACGCGGCTCGTCAGCAAGGTCAGGTCCGCACTGGGCGCCGAACTGCCCGTCCGGGCGCTGTTCGAGGCACCGACCGTCGCGGGCCTCGCCGAACGGCTCGCCGACGCGGCCGGTGACGTGCGCCCGCCCCTCGTGCGGGCCGAGCGTCCCGGCGTGGTGCCGCTGTCGTACGCGCAGCAGCGGCTCTGGTTCCTCAACCGCTTCGAGGGCGCGTCGGCCACGTTCAACATGCCGGTCGCGCTGCGCCTCAACGGCGTGCTCGACCTGGACGCGCTGCGGGAGGCGCTCGCCGACGTGGCCGCGCGGCACGAGTCGCTCCGCACGATCTTCCCGGACGGGTCCGGCACCGCCCGCCAGCTCGTCCTCGAACCGGCCGCCGCGCGGCCCCGGCTTGACGTCGCCGAGACTGGCGAGGCGGGCCTGCCGATCGCGCTGGCCGCCGAGGTCGGACGCGGCTTCGACCTGTCGGTCGAGCCGCCGCTGCGCGCCCGCCTGTTCGCCCTTGGGGACGACACCCACGTCCTGATGCTGGTCCTGCACCACATCGCGGCGGACGGCTGGTCGATGGCGCCGCTCGCCCGCGACGTGATCCTCGCCTACGCGTCCCGCGCGGAGGGACGCGCGCCGCAGTGGGCGCCGCTGCCCGTCCAATACGCCGACTACACGCTCTGGCAGCGCGAGCTGTTCGGCTCCGAGGACGACCCCGAGAGCCTGATCTCGCGGCAGATCGGGTACTGGCGGGACGCCCTCGCCGGCCTGCCCGAGGAGCTGCGGCTCCCCGCCGACCGGCCGCGCCCGGCCGAGGCGTCCTACCGGGGCGGGACGCACACGTTCCAGCTGGACGCCGACCTGCACGCCGGGCTCCTCGCACTCGCCCGCGAGAACGGCGCGAGCCTGTTCATGGTCATGCAGGCCGCCTACGCCGCGCTGCTGACCAGGCTCGGCGCGGGCACGGACGTGCCGATCGGCTCGCCCATCGCGGGCCGGACGGACGAGGCCCTGGACGACCTCGTCGGCATGTTCGTGAACATGCTCGTCCTGCGCACCGATACCTCCGGCGACCCGTCGTTCCGGGAGCTGATAGCGCGTGTCAAGGAGACCGACCTCGCCGCCTACGCGCACCAGGACCTGCCGTTCGAGCGGCTCGTCGAAGTGCTGAACCCGGCGCGGTCGATGGCCCGCCACCCGCTGTTCCAGGTCGCCCTGTCGTTCCAGAACAACCCGGAGGCACGGCTCGAACTCAACGGCCTCACCGGCGGCGCCGAACCCCTGACGGCGGGCACCGCCAAGTACGACCTGTCCCTCTACCTGGAGGAACGGCACGACGGCGGCGGAGCGCCCGACGGCATCGAGGCCGGTCTCGAATACGCCCTCGACCTGTTCGACGGCGACACCGCCGTGACGATCGCGGAGCGCTTCGAGCGCCTCGTCCGCGAACTGGTCGCCGCCCCTGACGCGCCCATCACCACCGCCGAGATCCTCGACCGGACCGAGCGCCGCACGCTGCTGCGCCGCTGGGCGGGCGGCAAGGGCGCCGGCGATGTCGAGCGGGCGACGATTCCGGCGCTGTTCGAGGCGCAGGTCGCGGCGCGTCCGGATGCGGTCGCGGTGTCGTTCGAGGGTGTGTCGTGGACGTATGCCGAGGTGAACGCGAGGGCGAACCGTCTGGCGCACCGGTTGATCGGGGAGGGTGTCGGGCCTGAGCAGTTCGTGGCGCTCGCTCTGCCGCGTTCGGCCGATCTGGTTGTGGCGATCCTGGCGGTGCTGAAGACGGGCGCCGCGTATGTGCCGATCGATCCGGATTATCCGGAAGACCGCATCGCGTACATGGTCGAGGACGCGAAGCCCGTCCTCACGCTCGGCCCGGACGACCTGAACGTCACCGATGGACCCGACACCAATCCGCGTGTCGTTGTCTCACCGGATCATCCCGCCTACGTGATCTACACGTCGGGTTCGACGGGTCGTCCCAAGGGTGTGGTGATCCCGCACCAGAACGTGGTGCGTCTGCTGCGCTCTACCGAGGAGTGGTTCGAGTTCGGTCCGGAGGACGTGTGGACGTTGTTCCACTCCTACGCGTTCGACTTCTCGGTCTGGGAGCTGTGGGGTCCGCTGCTGTACGGCGGACGTCTGGTCGTCGTTCCGTATTTGACGTCGCGTTCGCCGGAGGACTTCCTCAAGCTGCTGGACGCGGAGAAGGTCACCGTCCTCAACCAGACTCCGTCGGCGTTCTACCAGCTCATGGCCGCCGACAAGGCCGACCCCGGCACCGATCTGGCGCTGCGCTACATCGTGTTCGGCGGCGAAGCCCTCGATCTGGGCCGCCTCGAAGACTGGTACTCGCGCCACGCCGACAACGCCCCGACACTCGTCAACATGTACGGCATTACCGAGACGACCGTCCACGTCTCGTACATCGCGCTTGACCAGGTCCACGCCGCGACCGCGCCCGGCAGCGTCATCGGTGTCGGCATTCCCGACCTGCGCGTCTACGTCCTGGACGAGCGTCTCCAGCCCGTCCCGGCCGGCGTGCCCGGCGAGATGTACGTCGCTGGCGCCGGCCTGGCGCGCGGCTACCTGAACCGGCCCGCCCTGTCCGCCGAACGGTTCGTCGCCGACCCGCACGGCAAGCCCGGTACGCGCATGTACCGGACCGGCGACCTCGGCCGCTGGCGCCGCGACGGCACCCTCGAATACCTGGGACGCGCCGACCAGCAGGTCCAGCTGCGCGGCTTCCGGATCGAGCTGGGCGAGATCCAGGCCGTCCTGACCAGGCATGACGCGGTCGAGGACGCCGCGGTGATCGTCCGCGACGACCGCCTGGTCGCCTACGTGGTCGCGGCCGGCGTCGACACCGCCGACCTGCGCCGGTTCGCCGGGAGGTCGCTGCCCGACTACATGGTCCCGGCGGCCGTCGTCGAACTGGACGCGCTGCCGCTGACCGCCAACGGCAAGCTCGACCGCAAGGCGCTGCCCGCCCCGGACTACGCCGCCAAGGTGTCGTCCCGTACCCCGCGCACCGCCGGGGAGGAGACGCTCTCCGCCCTGTTCGCCGAGGTCCTCGGGCTGGAGCGGGTCGGCATCGACGACGGGTTCTTCGACCTGGGCGGCGACTCGATCATCGCGATCCAGCTGGTGTCCCGCGCCCGCCAGTCCGGCCTGGTCATCACGCCCCGCGACGTCTTCCAGCACCAGACCGTCGAGGAACTCGCCGCGACCGCGACGCCGGTCGGCGAGGGCGAGCGCGCCGAAGCGGAACCGCCCGGCACGGGCACCGGCCGCGTCCCGGCCACCCCGATCATGCGCTGGTTCCAGGACCTGAACGGCCCCGTCGACGGCTACAGCCAGCGGATGCTGCTCCAAGTCCCGCCGAACCTCGGCGTCGACGCGCTGACCAGGGCGCTCCAGACCGTCCTCGACCACCACGACATGCTCCGCCTCCAGATGCGCGGCGAGGAGTTCGAGGTCGCCGAGCCCGGCACGGTCGACGCCGGGCCGCTCGTCCGCCGCGTGGACGTGGCGGGCCTGGACACCGCAGCGCTCCGGGCCGTCCTCGCCGCCGAGGCGGAGGCCGCCCGCGACGGGCTCGACCCGGCCGCCGGGACGATGGCCCGGCTCGTCTGGTTCGACGCCGGACCCGAAGCCTCCGGGCGCCTCCTGCTCACCCTCCACCACCTCGTCGTGGACGGCGTGTCCTGGCGGATCCTGCTGCCCGACCTGGTCACGGCGTGGGCCGGGGGAGACCTCGACCCCGTCCCGACCTCGTTCCGCCGCTGGGCGCAGCGCCTCACCGCCGAGGCGTCCGACCCCGCCCGCACGGCCGAGCTGCCGCTGTGGCGGGACGTCCTCGCCACCCCCGACCCCGTCCTCGGCACCCGCCCGCTCGACCCGGCCGCCGACACGTTCGGGACCGCGCGGCACCGCACCCTCGACCTGCCCGCCGACGTCACCGAGCCCCTCCTCACCGAGGTCCCGGCCGCGTTCCACGGCCGGGTCAACGACGTCCTGCTCACCGGCCTCGCCCTCGCCGTCGCCGAATGGCGGCGCGAACGCGGCACGTCCGACGAGACGGCCGTCCTCATCGACCTCGAAGGGCACGGCCGCGAGGAGGTCGTCCCCGGCGTCGACCTGTCCCGCACCGCCGGCTGGTTCACCTCCATCTACCCGGTCCGGCTGGACGCGGGCCGCCTCGACCCCGCCGACGTCCGCGACGGCGGCCCGGCCCTGGGCACCGCGCTGAAGCGGGTCAAGGAGCAGCTCCGCGAGATCCCCGACAACGGCATCGGGTACGGGCTGCTCCGCCACCTCACCCCCGCGGCCGGCGCGGGCCTCGCCGTCCAGCCGCAGATCGCGTTCAACTACCTCGGCCGCACGGCCGCGCCCGAGGCCACCGACTGGGGACCGGCCGGCCCGGCCGACAACGAGGCCCTCGGCGGCGGGCAGGACGCCGCGCTCGGACTCGTCCACGCCGTCGAGGTCAACGCGCACACCCGCGACCTGCCGGGCGGCCCCGAGCTGTCCGCGACGTGGACGTGGGCCGGGGACCTGTTCGACGCCGCCGCGATCGAGGACCTCGCCGGCCGCTGGTACGCGGCGCTGCGCGGCCTCGTCGCGCACGTCACGGACGGCGCCTCCGGCGGGCCCGTCGGCGGGTTCACCCCGTCCGACCTGTCCCTCGTGGACGTCAGCCAGGACGAGATCGACGAGCTCGCCGCCGAGCTCGACGGTGAATGGGAGCTGGATTGAGCAAGTCGCAGCTAGAGGACATCCTCCCGCTGTCCCCGTTGCAGCAGGGCCTGTTCTTCCACGCCCTCTACGACTCCGGCCACGACGTCTACACCGCGCAGATCGTGCTCGACCTGCGCGGCCCCCTCGACGTGGACGCGCTGAAGGCCGCCGCCGCGACGCTGCTGCGCCGGCACGCGAACCTGCGGGCCGGGTTCCGGCAGCGCAAGGAGGGCTCGCCGGTCCAGGTCGTGCACCGCGAGGTGCGGCTGCCGTGGCGGGACGAGGACCTGTCCGCGCTGCCCGGACCCGGCCGCGAGGCGAAGGCCCGCGAACTCGCCGGCGCCGAACGCGCCCGGCCGTTCGACATGGCCAAGCCGCCGCTGCTGCGGTTCATGCTCATCAAGATGGCGGACGACCTGCACCGCATGGTGTTCACCAACCACCACATCCTGCTGGACGGCTGGTCGACGCCCGTCCTGCAGACCGAGCTGTTCGCGCTGTACCTCGCCGAGGGCGACGACACCGGCATGCCGCGCGTCACCCCCTACAAGAACTACCTGGCATGGCTCGCCGCCCAGGACCGTCCCGCCGCCGAGGAAGCCTGGCGCCGATCCCTCGGCGGTGTCGACGAACCCACCCTCGTGGCCCCGGGCGCACCCGAGCCCGGCACCGACGCGCCCGGCCGCGTCCGGACGACGCTCACCGAGGAGCTCACCACCGCGCTCAGCGCGCGCGCCCGCGCCCAGGGCGTGACCCTCGGCACCGTCCTGCAGCTCGCCTGGGGGACGCTGGTCAGCGGCCTCACCGGGTCCGCCGACGTCGTGTTCGGCGCCGCCGTGTCCGGCCGCCCGCCCGAACTCCCCGGCGTCGAGCAGATGATCGGGCTGTTCATCAACACGCTGCCGATCCGCGTCCGGGTCCACCCCGCCGACACCGTCGCCGCGGCCCTCACCCGCCTCCAGGACGAGCAGGCCGCGCTCATGCCGCACCACCACCTCGGCCTCGCCGACATCCAGCGGCTCACCGGCACCGGGACGCTGTTCGACACGATGACCGTCCTGGAGAACTACCCGTTCGACCCGGACGCCGCCGGCGCCGACCTCGGCGGGCTCACCCTCCGCGACGTGGACGGCTACGACGCCACCCACTACCCGCTGACGTTCGCCGCCGTCCCCGGCCGCGGCCTGTCCCTGCGCATCGACCACCGCACCGACCTGTTCACCGGCGACGACGCCGAGCGGCTGATGCGGCGCCTCCTGCGGATCCTCGACGCCGTCGCGCACCGGCCCGGCCTGCCGCTCGGCCGCATCGCGGTGCTGGACGGCGAGGAGCGCGCCGACGTCCTGGAGAACTGGCAGGGCCGGCGGACCGGCCGCGCCCCCGGCACCCTCACCGGCCGCTTCGCCGAGCAGGCCGCGAAGACCCCGGAGGCGACCGCCGTCCGCGCCGCCGGCGCGTCCATCACCTACGCCGAGCTGGACGCCCGCGCGAACCGGCTCGCCAACCGGCTGATCGGGCTGGGCGTCCGCCCGGAGTCCCGCGTCGCCGTCCTGCTCGAGCGGTCCGCGGACGTCGCCGTCGCGTCGCTGGCGATCCTCAAGGCCGGCGGCGCCTACGCGCCCATCCACCAGAGCTACCCGCCCGAGCGGATCGCCTGGGCGGTCGAGGAGGTCGGCGCGCCCGTCCTGCTCGTCAACGCGCCGATGCGCGACCGGGCCGCCGCCCTCGGCACGGCCGCGCGGATCGTCGCCATGGACGACCCGGAGACCGCCGCCGCGCCCGGCACCGACCCGGGCGTGCCGTGCCACCCGGACCAGGCCGCCTGCGTGTTCTTCACCTCCGGCTCCACCGGCCTGCCGAAGGGCGTCGTGGTCACGCATCGCGACGCCGTCGGCCTCGCCACCGACGGGCGGCTCCGGGGCGGCGCCCACGACCGCGTCCTCGTCCATTCCTCGCACGCGTTCGACGCGTCCACCTACGAGCTGTGGACGCCGCTGCTGCACGGCGGCACCGCCGTCCTCGCGCCCCCGGGCCACCTGGACGCCGCCGCCCTCGAAGAGATCGCGGAAGCCGAGGACCTCACCGCCGTCTTCATCACCACCACCCTGTTCAACCTCGTCGCCGACGAGCGGCCGCACGCGTTCGCCCGCGTCCGCGAGGTGCTGACCGGCGGTGAGGCGGGGTCGCCCGCCGCGATGCGCAAGGTCCTCGCCGCCTGCCCGGACACCGAGGTCGTCCACATGTACGGGCCGACCGAGGCCACCACGTACGCGACCGCCGCGCCGCAGCGCGCACCCCTCGCCGACCCGGCGGAGCGGACGCCCGTGCTCGGCCGCCCCTGCGACGACATGCGCGTGTACGTGCTGGACCCGGCGCTGCGGCCCGTCCCGCCCGGCGTCGTCGGCGAGGCGTACATCGCCGGGTCCGGCGTCGCCCGCGGCTACCTGCGGCGGGCCGCGCTCACCGCCGAGCGGTTCGTCGCCGACCCGTTCGGCGCGCCCGGCGACCGCATGTACCGGACCGGCGACCTCATGCGGTGGCGGCCCGGCGGCGACCTGGAGTACGTCGACCGCGCCGACTTCCAGGTGAAGATCCGCGGGTTCCGGATCGAGCTGGGCGAGGTCGAGGCGGCCATCGCCGCCCACCCCGGCGTCGCCAACGTCGCCGTCATCGCCCGCGAGGAGGCGCCCGGCGCCAAGGCCCTCGTCGCCTACGTCATCGCACCCGCCCTCTCTACCAGGGAGGACGACCCCCCTGGACCCCCCGACGAAGAGCGCACGTTGGACGGGCTGCGCGAATTCGTCCGGGAGCGGCTGCCGGAGTACATGGTGCCCGCCGCGTTCGTCCGGATGGACACCTTCCCCGTCGGCCCGACCGGCAAGCTCGACCGGCGCGCCCTGCCCGCCCCCGACTACGCGGGCGCCGCCGGCGGCCGCGACCCGCGCACCCCCGAGGAGGAGCGGCTGTGCGGGGTCGTCGCCGACGTCCTCGGCCTCGACCGGGTCGGCGCGGACGTCAGCTTCTTCGACCTCGGCGGCGACAGCATCGCCGCGCTGAAGCTCGTCACCCGCGCCCGGCAGGCCGGGGTCGAGCTGACGCCCCGGGACGTGTTCACCCACCAGACGGTCGAGGCGCTCGCCAGGGTCGGCGACCCCGAGGACCGGATCGGGTTCGAGGTGCTCCTCCCGATCCGCACGGCCGGGTCCCGGCCGCCGGTGTTCTTCGTCCACCCCGCCGGCGGCCTCGCCTGGCCTTACCTGCAGTTCCAGCGCCACCTCGGTCCCGACCAGCCGGTCTACGGGCTGCAGGCACGCGCGTTCACCCGGTCGGAGCTGCCGGAGTCCGTCGGGGAGATGGCCGCCGACTACCTGGAGCAGATCCGGGCCGTCCGGCCGTCCGGGCCCTACCACCTCGCCGGCTGGTCCCTCGGCGGGCTCGTCGCCTACGAGATGGCCGTCCGGCTCCAGGCCGCGGGCGAGAGCGTCGGGCTGCTCGCGCTCATCGACTCCTACCGCGGCCAGGACCTCGCCGGGGACGAGCGGGAGATCCTGCACGAACTGCTGCAGGGCATCGGCGTCGACGCGACGGCCGTCGCCCCGGACGGCAACCCCGACATGCAGCAGATCATGGGGATCCTCGCCGACCGCGACGACGCCCTCGCCACCCTCGCCGAGGACGACCTCGTCAACGTCTACCGCAACTACGAGAACGGGCTCCGGCAGGCCGAGGAGTACCGGCCGGGGCGGTTCCGCGGCGACGTCGTGTTCTTCACCGCGCTGCGCGGCCGCACCGAGGACTCGCCGACCGCGCGCGCCAACTGGGGCCCGCTCGTCGAGGGGGAGATCGAGGACTACCCGATCGACACCGAGCACCACCTGCTCCTGGACCCGGGCCCGGCCGCCGAGATGGGCGCCGTGCTGGCCGCCAAACTGGACAAGCTCCACAGCACACACGGAAAGGGAGAGCGATGAGCAACCCGTTCGAGGACCCGGACGGCACATACCTGGTGCTCGTCAACGACGAGGGCCAGCACTCGCTGTGGCCGTCCTTCGCCGAGGTCCCCGCCGGCTGGACGGTGGCCAAGGACACCGGCACCCGGCAGGCGTGCCTCGACTACATCAACGAGAACTGGACGGACATGCGGCCGAACAGCCTCATCGAGGCCATGGGTGGCTGACCTGGAGATCCCCTCGGTCACCGAGTGGACGATGGAGATGCGGGACGCGGCCGACCTGCGTCCCGCGCCGCTGCCGGGCGTCGAGATGACGTTCACGCTGGCGGCGCTGCCGTCCGCCGACGTCAACCGCGCCCTGTACGCGACGGTCGGCTCCCGCGTCTGCTGGACGGACCGCTTCCCGTGGACGTACGGGCAGTGGCGGTCCTGGGTGGAGCGCCCCGAGCTGTCCACCTGGATCGCCATGGCCGAGGGCACCATCGCGGGCTTCTTCGAGATCGAGGCGCAGCCCGCCGGCGACACCGAGATCCACCTGGCCGGCCTCACCCCGGCGTTCGTCGGGCGCGGCTACGGCGGCTACCTCGTGGAGCAGTGCACCCGCCGCGCCTGGCAGCGCGGCGAGCTGTGGGCGCCGGCCGCCGGCCCCGCCGCGCGGGTGTGGCTGCGCACCAGCAGCCTCGACCACCCGAACGCGATCGCCAACTACCGGCGCCGGGGCTTTAAGGTGGCGGCGGAGACCACCGCGCCCAAGCTCGTCCCGGACCCGCGGATCGCACCGTGGCCGCTGCCGGACGACCCGCGCCGTGCCTCCCGCCGGTACGAGGAGGAGTTGATCACGTGACCTGGTTCCGCTGCGCCGAGACGCGCCCCTGGGCGTCGATGCGGCTGTTCTGCCTGCCGCACGCGGGCGGGTCCGCGGTGTTCTACCGGCCGTGGGCGAAGGAGGTCAGCCCGGCCGTCGAGGTGCACGCCGTCCAGTACCCGGGCCGCGCCGACCGGATGGCGGACGCGCTGGTCGCCGACGCCCACCAGCTCGCCCGCCTGATCGCCGGCGCGATGGTGCCGCTGATGGACCGGCCCGCCGCGCTGTTCGGGCACAGCATGGGCGCCGTCCTCGCCTACGAGGTGGCGCGGCTGCTGCAGGAGCGGGGCGCGGCCCCGGTGCACGTGTTCGCCTCCGGGGCCCGGCCGCCGCACGACCGCGGCGGGAAGCGCGTGGCCGGCAAGGACGACGACGCCCTCGTCGATGAGATGATCAAGCTGGGCGGCACCGACGAAGAGGCGCTGCGCGACCCGGAGCTGCGCGAGCTGGTCCTCCCGTACGTCCGCAACGACTTCGCGCTCATCGAGGACTACGCGCACCGGGACGGGACGCGGCTCACCGTCCCGCTCACCGCGATCATCGGGGACGCCGACGCGCACGTGTCGCAGGAGCAGGCGCGCGGCTGGGCGCGGGTCACCGACGGGAGGTTCGCGCTGAAGGTGCTGCCGGGCGGCCACTTCTACCTCGCCGACCAGCAGCCCGCCGTGATCGCCGAGGTCCTCCGCACCCTCGAAGTCCCCGTGTGAGCCGTGCCTGAGCCGGCCTGAGCCCGCCTGAGCCCCGGCACGGCGGACGGGCCGCCCCCACGGAGTCCGGGTGGGGGCGGCCCGCCTCTCACGGTGCCGTCTGCTCAGTGGAGCCGCGAGATCAGTAGACGCTCAGCCCGTAGCGGGAGAGCGGCTCGGTGACGGGCTGGAAGAACGTCGTCCCGCCCGAGGAGCAGTTGCCGCTGCCGCCGGAGGTCAGCCCGAGCGCGGTGGAGCCCGCGAACAGGGAGCCGCCGCTGTCGCCGGGCTCGGCGCACACCGTGGTGCGGATGAGGCCGCTGACGCTGCCCTCCGCGTAGTTCACCCGCTGGTTGAGCGCGGTGACCCGGCCGCTGTGCAGGCCGGTGGTGCTGCCGCTGCGGTACACGGTCTGCCCGACCGCCGCGTTCCCGGCGCTCGTGATGTCGCGGGTACCGGAGTAGAGGCTGACGCCGCCCTGCGTGTCGGTGGGCGCCGAGGTGTACTGCACGACCCCGTAGTCGTTGCCGGGGAAGCTGCTGGCCACGGTGCGGCCGAGCGTCCGGCCCGAGCTGTCGGTCCAGGTCGTGCCGATGTTGGTGCAGTGCCCTGCGGTGACGAAGTAGTACGTGCTGCCGGACCGGACGTTGAAGCCCAGCGAGCAGCGCGCGCCACCGGTGTAGATGGCCTCGCCGCCGCGGGTGAGCTTCTGGAAGTGCCCGGCGACCCGCTCGGTGCGGACGGCCGCGCCCTGCTCGGCGACCGCGGCCTTGACCTTCGTGAGCTTGGCGCCCTGCACCGTGCTGTCCATGGTGAGCAGGACCTGGTTGGTGGCCGGGTCCACCGCCCACGCGGTGCCGGGGACGGTCGCGTCGCGTTCGAGCGCCTTCATGACCTTCGCCAGGTCGGCGCCGCTGCGCGCGACGGTCTTCGGCACGGCGCCCGCGGCGCGGACCGCCTGCGCGGCCTGCCCGTTGGTCACCGTGACGACCAGCGTGCCGCCCTTCAGGTAGGAGCCCGCGGTCTGGGCGCCGAGCTGCTGGGCGAGGGAGCTCGCCAGCGTGCCGGGCGCGGCGGGAGCTGCCGGCGCGGCGGGGCTGGCGGACGCGGCGGGAGCGGCCGCGAGGGTGGCGGCCACGAGTCCGGCCGCCGCCGCGGTGACGGCGGCGGCGCCGGCGCGCCTGTGACGGTTCTTCACTTGTGCCTCCAGCGGGGGGGTTGGCGCACCCTTGTGGTGCGCCGGAGGTCCTGGACATCGTGTAAGAACCGTCAATGCGGACGTAAGACGCAGAAGGTGACCAATTCCGGGCGGCCTCGTTGGCACCCTGCGGGGCCGCAGGTGGTCAGTCCGGGCATGCCGGAGTGCGGCCCGGTGAACCGAACGCGATTATGTCTCGGGATGCGGCCGGTGCATCCCGGACTCCGGCCTCCCGGACCGGGCGTCCGATGTGGGCCTCCCCGGCGCGCCGTTCCCGACGTACAGTCGGAGGCGGCGGGGGACCGGACACTATGACGCGGAACCCCCCGCCCCCGGTTCCCCGGCACGGGAGTGCCCATGGGCGTCGAGATCCGGGTGGAAGGGCTGCGCAAGTCGTTCGGCCGGCAGGTCATCTGGGAGGACGTGTCGCTCACGATCCCGGCGGGCGAGATCTCCGCGCTGCTCGGGCCGTCGGGCACCGGCAAGTCGGTGTTCCTGAAGAACCTGGTCGGGCTGCTGCGCCCCGACCGCGGCCACGTGTACGTCGGCGGCGGCGACGTCCCGCGGCTGCGCGAGAGCGAACTCTACGAGATGCGCCGCAAGTTCGGCGTGCTGTTCCAGGACGGCGCCCTGTTCGGCTCCATGGACATCTACGACAACATCGCCTTCCCGCTGCGCGAGCACACCAAGAAGGGCGAGTCGGAGATCCGGCGCATCGTGCTGGAGAAGATGGACATGGTCGGCCTGACCGGGTCGGAGGGCAAGCTGCCGGGCGAGATCTCCGGCGGGATGAAGAAGCGCGCCGGGCTCGCCCGCGCCCTCGTCCTCGACCCCGAGATCATCCTGGCGGACGAGCCGGACTCCGGCCTCGACCCCGTCCGCACCGCCTACCTCAACCAGCTGTTCGTCGACCTCAACACCGAACTCGGCGCCACGTTCCTCATCGTCACCCACGACATCGGCACCGCCCGCGTCCTGCCCGACAACCTCGGCCTGCTGTTCCGCCGCGGCCTGGTGATGTTCGGACCGCGGGAGATGGTGCTGTCCAGCACGCACCCGGCGGTCCACCAGTTCTTCAACGCCCGCCGCCAGGGCCCCATCGGCATGGCGGAGGAGAAGGACGTCGCCGACATCGCCGCCGAGCCGCAGACCCCGCCGATGCCGGCGCCGATCCAGCCGCAGCTCATGCCGAGCGACGGCCGGCTCCGCCCCACCATGCGGCGCCCCGGCGACTGGCTGCGCGACCACCGGATCACCCCGCCGCCCGGCTCCTTCATCGACGAGCAGGGCCGCGACTGGCTCAACGACTGGGACAGCCTGGTCGCGCAGCGCCAGTGGCGCCGCTAGCCGGTCGGGGCCGCGGGCCGCCGGGCGCACCGCCGCGCTCATGATCTGCGGCGCGCCCACCGCCCGGCGCGCCCACGCTGCGGGAGAATAGTCCCGTGACGCTCCTTTTGAACCGTTCCGACCTTGCGGCGCTGCTCGATCCCGCCACCTGCCTGGACGCGCTGCGCCGCGGCTTCACCGCCGCCGCGGACGGGACGGCCGCGCGCCGGGTGATCGCGAAGCTGCCGGGCCAGGGCACCGCGACCGCGCTGCTGCCCGGCGTCGTCGCGGAGATACCGGCCTACACGGTGAAGGTCAACGCCAAGTTCCCGGGCAGCCGCCCGGCGCTGCGCGGCGTCGTCTGCCTGCACGACCTCGGCACCGGCGAGCTGCTGGCGCAGCTCGACTCGGCCACCGTGACCGCGTGGCGCACCGGGCTCGCCGCCGCGCTCGGCACCCACGCGCTCGCCCGCCCCGACGCGGGCACCGTCGCGGTGATCGGCGCGGGCGCGCAGGCGGAGCTGGTCATGCGGGGCCTGGCGGAGCTGCGGGAGGTGCGCGGCCTCACCGTCTGCGACCTGGACGCCGGCCGCGCCGCCGCCTTCGCCGAACGGCACGCCGCCCGGCTCGGCGTCCCGGCCGCCGTCACCGCCGACCCGCGCGCCGCCGTCCGGGACGCGGGCATCGTCGTCATGGCGACCTGGGCGCGTCGCCCGCTCCTGCACGCCGCCGACGTGGCGCCCGGCACGCACCTCACCTCGCTCGGCGCGGACGAGCCCGGCAAGGCCGAACTGGGCGCCGACCTGCTGGAGGGCGCCCGCGTCGTCGTCGACGACGTCCCGCTCGCGGTCGAGATGGGCGTGCTCGCCGGCGCGGGCCTCGACGTGAAGCACGCCGCGGGGACGCTCCGCGACCTGCTGTGCGGCGAGGTGCCCGGCCGGGTGCGGCGCGGCGAGGTCACCGTGTACGCGCCGGTCGGGCTGCCCTGGCAGGACCTCGCGCTGAGCTGGACGGCCTACCGCGCCGCCCGGCACGCGGGCGCGGGCACGGAGTTCGACTTCCTGGCGTGACCGGATGTGCACCGCACGCGCATTGAAACACGTTCTACTTTCTGCGTAGGCTGTGCGGGCGGTGACGCGACGGCCCGGAGGTGACGCCGGTGATCTGGGATCGATTCCGAATCGATGGCAAGGTGGCGGTCGTGACCGGCGCCGGCCGCGGCCTCGGCGCGGCCGCCGCGGTCGCGCTCGCGCAGGCCGGCGCCGACGTGCTGATCTCCGCCCGGACTGAGGAGCAGCTGCGCAAGGTGGCGGCCGAGATCGAGGCCGCCGGGCGGCGGGCGCTGGTCGTCCCCGCCGACCTCAGCGATCCCGACACCGCCGCCGAGCTGGCCGGACGCGCCGCCGAGGGCCTCGGCCGCCTCGACATCGTGGTGAACAACATGGGCGGCGCGATGCCGGCGCCCTTCATGGACACCAAGCCCCGGCACCTGGAGAAGGCGTTCCGGTTCAACGTCGCCACCGCGCACGCGCTGACCCGCGCCGCCGTCCCGCACCTGCTGGAGGCGGGCGGCAGCGTCGTCAACATCTCCTCCGCCGTGGGGCGCATCGCCGGCCGCGGCTACCTCGCCTACGGCAGCGCCAAGGCCGCGCTCGCTCACTACACCCGGCTCGCCGCGTTCGACCTGGCGCCGCGGATCCGCGTCAACGCGATCGCCGTCGGCTCCATCGCGACGTCCGCGCTCGACATCGTCATGAGCAGCGACGAACTGCGCGCCGAGATCGAGGCCGGCACGCCGCTGCGCCGGGTCGGCGACCCCGAGGACGTCGCGGCCGCCGTCCTCTACCTCGCCTCGCCCGCCTCCGCCTACGTCACCGGCAGCCTGCTGCGGGTGGACGGCGGCATCGAGACCCCCAACCTCGACCTCCACCTGGAGGACCTGTGACCTACCGCGTCGTCGCCTGGAGCACCGGCAACGTCGGCCGCCACGCCATCGCCGGCATCGACGCCCGCCCCGACCTGGAACTCGCCGGCGTCTGGACGTCCACGCCCGCCAAGGCCGGCCGGGACGCGGGCGACCTCGCGGGCCTCGGCCGCGACCTCGGCGTCGCCGCCACCGGCGACGCCGACGCGCTGCTCGCGCTCCGCCCCGACTGCGTCGTCTACACCTCGATGGCGGACGTCCGGCTGATGGAGGCGATCGACGACCTGTGCCGCATCCTGCGCGCCGGCGTGAACGTCGTCTCCAGCAGCCCGGTGTTCCTGCAGTTCCCGGACGGCGTCGTCCCGCCCGAGATGTCGGACCCCGTCCGGGAGGCCGCCGCCCGGGGCGGAGCGTCGATCTTCGTCAACGGGATCGACCCCGGCTTCGCCAACGACGTGCTGCCGCTCGCCGTCACCGGCATCAGCGAGCGCATCGACCAGGTCCGCTGCATGGAGATCCTCAACTACGCGACCTACGACCAGGGCACGGTCCTGTTCGACATCATGGGCTTCGGCCGCCCCATGGACGAGACGCCGATGCTGCTGCAGCCCGGTGTCCTCACGATGGCGTGGGGGAGCGTCGTCCGGCAGCTCGCCGCCGGCCTCGGCGTCGAGCTGGACGGGATCGCCGAGTCGCACACGCGGCTGCCCGCCCCCGACACGTTCGGCGTCTCCGCCGGGACGATCGAGAAGGGCACCGCCGCCGCGCTGCGCTTCGAGGTCCGCGGCATGCGCGGCGGCGAGGCCGTCGTCGTCCTGGAGCACGTCACCCGGCTCCGCGACGACCTCGCCCCCGACTGGCCGCAGCCCGCCGGCGCCGGCTGCTACCGGGTGGAGGTCCGCGGCGAGCCGGACTACACCGTCGACCTGCGGCTCCTCGGCACGGACGGCGACCACAACACGGCCGGGCTGAAGGCCACCGCGATGCGCCTGGTCAACGCCGTTCCCGCCGTCGTCCAGGCGCCGCCCGGCCTGCTCACCGCCCTGGACCTGCCGCTGATCCCCGGCCGCGGCCTGCTCTAGAGGCCGACCGCGTCCAGCACCGGGAGGAGCTGCTCCTCCTCCCGGTCCAGGTGCGCTTCCAGCGCGGTGGCGAGCCGGTCGACCTCGGCCAGGAGCGACGCGGGATCACCGGTGCCGAGGACGCGGCGCAGCTCGTCCAGCAGCCGCTTCACCGTCTCGTGCTCGTCCCGCAGCCGCGCCAGTACCGGCGCGAGCTCCGGATGGCGGCGCTCCACGAGCGGGAACATCTGCTGGTCCTCGCCCATGTGGTGGTTGCCGAGCCCCTGGCACAGCGTCAGGCAGTTGATCCGCAGCTGCGCGCCGACCCCGGCCCCGGACGCCGCGACCTCCGCGCGGATCAGCCGCAGCTCCCGCCGGAACGCCTCGTGCACCGCGACGAGCATCGCGCCCGGCGACCCCGGCCCGCCGGGCGGCCCTGCCAGCACCTGCACGAGCGCGACGACGGGCAGCGTCCGCCCCGACCCGGCCTCGTACTCGGCCCATCCCGGGTCGGCCTCGGCGGCCCGCGCGAACGCGGCGTCGCGCTCGGCGCCCGCCAGGACGACGGCGTCCGCCTCGTAGGTGAAGTCGCCGCTCTCGACCGTGACGCGCGGGTTCGCGACCAGGTTGTGGAACCACGCCGGGTCCTTCGGCGCGCCCCCGGCCGAGGCGATGACGAGGACGCGGCCCTCACCGTCGGGCAGGTAGCCGAGCGGCGTCGTGTGCCGGGCGCCCGTCCGCGCCCCGGTCGTGGTCAGCAGGAGCAGCCGCCCGCCCTCGAACGGGCCGCCGACCCGCCCGCCGTTGGCGCGGAACTCCTCGATGATCTGACGGTTGAAATCCATAAGTCTCCTGAGCTGTTTTCGGGCATGTCGAATAAGCCACGGAAATGGCGCGCGGCCGTGGCTTGGGAAATGGCGATGAAGGGCATGCCGGAAGGCACGGGCATACCCGATGACGTCACGCGATGCGCGTGGAGAGAAGAGAGGGAACGCGAGTGGAAAAGGCGGGCCGCGTGCCCGCCCCGGCCTCACTCGGAGGCCGGGAACCTCACTCGCTCATGGCCCAAGGCCGACCCGGCAGTCACGAAGAGAAGATTAGTGAACCGGGCAGCGCGGTGCAACATTCATATTCCCTCGCGGTGGGCGACGGCGGCGGCCTGGGTGCGGCTCGTCACGTTCAGCTTGGCGAGGATGTTGGAGACGTGGACGCTCGCCGTCTTCGGGGAGATGAACAGGGCCGCGGCGATGTCGCGGTTGTTGCGCCCCTCGGCGACGAGCTTCAGGACCTCGCGCTCCCGGGCGGTCAGGGCGGCGAAGGGCCCGGACGGCGCGGACGCGCGGCGCCCCGCGTCCAGGCGGGCGCGGGCGCCGAGGTCGCGGAGCGCGGCGAGCAGCGGCCGCGCGTCCAGCCGCTCGGCGGTCTCGACGGCCTTGCGCCACTCCCGCCCGGCGGCCTCCCGGTCGCCGTTCTCGGCCAGCGCCTCCGCCAGGCGCCAGCGCGAGCGCGCCACCTCGTAGACGAACCCGCCGCCCGGGTCGCCGTAGGTGAACAGCTCGGCCGACCTGCGCCACAGCCCCGCGTCGTGGACGCCGTCCACCCGGCGGCGCTCGGCCTCGGCGCGGGCCAGCCACGCCTGCCCCTCGTACCCGAGCCAGCGCCGGGGCTCTCCTTCATAGGTGAAGCCGACGGCGTGCCGCGCCCGCCCCAGCAGCTCGTCGGCGGCCTCGGCCGCCCGCCGGACGGCGCCGGCGTCACCGGCGGCGCGGGCCCGCGCCGCCAGTTCCGCGTGGGCCCACAGCCCGGTCGCGGCGATGCGGATGACGTTCACGTCCTCGCCGTAGAGCGTGTTCGCGATGCTGTCCACGTGTTCGAGCACGGCCTCCGGCTCGCCCCGCCACAGGGCGTGCTCGGCCGCCAGGCCCCGCGCGATGTAGTTGACCAGCTGGTCCTCGTGCCACAGCGGCGAGATCCAGCGCAGCCGCTCGGCGACGACCGGCAGCCCCCGGGCGACCTCGACGAACAGCGCGTACGCCGAGACCTGCGCCTCGGCCGGCCGGACGACCTGCAGCGGGAAGCCCGCCGCGAGCCGGTCCGCCTCCGCCCAGTCCCCGTCGGTGTAGCGGACGAGGTACCGCAGCGTCCGGATCGCGGTCCCGAACATGCTCCATTCGACGCCGTTGTCCAGCGCGAACCGGACGCCCTCGTCGGTCGCCGCCGCGGCGCCCGCGAGGTCGCCGCGGTCGAACTTCGTCCGGGCGTACTGGAACCGGGCGCGCAGCGCCGCCTGCGAGCTGTCGCCGGCGGCGTCGGCCAGGTCGCGGGCCCGCGCGAACAGCTCGGCGACGCCGCTGTCGGCCTCGCGCGACTCCCGGTAGATGCCGAGCGTGACCAGCGCGGCCGCCTCGGCGCCGGGCGCCCCGGTCGCGCGCGCGTCCGCGACGGCCTGCTCCGCCATCGCGGGCATCTCGCCGTCCGGGTCCAGGTAGAGCAGCGTCCGGGCGTAGGTGGCCCGGGCCCAGGCGAGGTCGGCGGTCGGCGGGCCCGCGGGCAGCATCGTCACCGCCTCCCGCGCCATGACCCGGCCCTCCTCCAGCTCGTCGAGGTCGAGCATGTAGGCCGCGAGGTGCTCGCGGATCACCGAGCCGAGGGAGGTGTCCGCCGGGTCGGTGACGTCCACGAGCCGGCGCAGCCGGTGCACGGCCCGCCGCACCTCACCGGCCCGCGCGGACGCCTGCGCCGCCGTCAGCGCGAGCCGGGCCCGGCCCGTCCCGGCGGCCTCCTGCGGGGCGGGGACGGCCTCCCACAGCTCCAGCGCCCGCTCGTAGTGCTCGAACGCCTCGGCGGGCGCGCCGAGCCGGTCGGCCTCCCGGCCCGCCCGGACCGACGCGGCGAACGCGCCCGGCAGGTCGTGCGCGGCGAGGCTGTGGTGGGCCAGCTCCGCCGCCGACCCCCGCGTCCCGGGCGGCAGGTCCGCGAGACGGCGGGCGAAGTCGGCGTGCAGCCGGGTCCGCTCGCCCGGCAGCAGGTCGCCGTAGACGGCCTCGCGCAGCAGCGCGTGCCGGAAGGTGTACCCGGTCCCGTGCGGGACGAGCAGCTGGTGCGACACCACCTCGCGCAGCGCCTCGCCGACCGCCGCCTCATCCAGCCCGGACACGCGGCGCACCAGCTCGTCGTCGATGCGGCGCCCCGCCACCGCCGCGACCCGCACGACCCGCTGCCCGCCGTCCGACAGCCGCTCCACCCGCGACAGCAGCAGGTCGGCGAGCCCGGACGGCAGCTCCGCCGGCCCGTCCCGCACCTGCGGGTCGGCCGAGTACAGCTCGCCCGCGTAGAACGGGTTGCCCTCCGAGCGCCGGTGCACCCGGTCCACGACCTCCGCCGTCACGGGCGCGGCGCCGCGCGACAGCTCCGCCAGGTACTCGGCGGTCTCGCCGGGGCCGAACGGCGGGACCGCGACGCCCGTCACGTTCGGCAGCCGCAGCAGCTCCGCCACCACCGGCCGCAGCGGATGCCGCCGGTGCAGGTCGTCGGACCGGTAGGTGCCGACGAGGCAGACCCGCTCGCGCTGCAGGACGCGGCTGAGGAACGTCAGCAGGTGCCGGGTCGACCGGTCGGCCCAGTGCAGGTCCTCGAGGACGAGCAGGACGGGCCGGTCCCGCCCGAGCTCGCCGAGCAGCCCGAGCACCGCGCCGAACAGCCGCTGCTGGCCGAGCTCCGATGCCGCGCCGGGGCCGCCGTCGCCGTCCGGCAGCAGGCCGCGCAGCACGGGACGGCCGTCGAGCGCGGCGCGGACCTCGTCTCCCTCGGCGGTGCCGGCCTGCGCGGCCGTCCACAGCGCGTCCGCGAGCGGCAGGTACGGCATGCTCTCGCCCAGCTCCGCGCACTGCCCGACGAGCACCGCGCACCCCCGGCCGCGCGCGGCCCGCGTCAGCGCGGACACCAGGTGCGATTTCCCGACGCCCGCGTCGCCGCTGACCAGCACGACGCCCGCGGCGCCCTCGGCCGCCCGCCCCAGCGCGGCGGTCAGCTCCGCGAGCTCGGCCGCCCGGCCGATCAGCACCCCGCTCATTCCGCCGAGTATCCCACCGGCCCGGACATGAACGGGCCCCGGCTCCGCGGGGGGGAGGAACCGGGGCCCGCCGGACATGAGCCGAGCTCGGTGGCCGGTGGCGGGCGGTCGGTGGCGGGTGGGGCCGGGCGGACGGTCCCGAGCGCGCACGCCCTCCGGCCGTCAGCCGACCAGGGCCGGGGTCCGGTCGGGCTGGTGCTCGGCCGCGTCCGCCGGCTCGGGCTCGGGCTCGGGGACGGGCAGCACCTTCAGGTAGGCGCGCAGCGTCTCGGCGGCGATCCGCTCCAGCGAGTAGCGGGAGCGGGCGCGGTCGGCGGCGGCGATCGAGTAGCCGTGCAGCGTGGTGTCCTCCGACAGCAGCCGCCGGACCGTGCGGCCGATCACTACCGGCCGCCCCGCCGGGACGTGCAGCCCGGTGATGTGGTCGAGGACCTCGTCGGCGTTCCCGCCGGCCGGGGTCGCGACGACCGGGACGCCGCAGGCCATCGCGGCGAGCGGCACCGACGGGCACGGCTCGTCCGGGGCCAGGCAGAGCACCAGGTCCGCCGTCCGCAGCAGTTTGGGCAGGTTCTTGTGCGGCAGCCGGCCGAGGAAGATCACCCGGTCGGCGACGTGCAGCTCCTTGGCGAGCAGGCGCAGCCGGTGCACGCCCTGGTCGCTCTCCAGGTCCTCGCGCTCGGGGCCGCCGGCGACGGCGAGCTCGGCGTCCGGGACGTGTACGAGGGCGCGCAGCGCGGTCGCGGCGTCACCGGTCTCCAGGTCGTCGCAGACCAGCACGAGGCGGCGCCGGTCGCCGTGCGGCATCGCCGGGCCGACCTGCGCGAAGTGGTCGCCGTCCACGCCGTAGGGGACGACCGCGACCGACGGGCGCGGCACGCCCATCCGCACGACCTGGCCGGCCTCCTCGGCGTGTCCGGCGATCACCACGTCGGCGTCGCGTCCGATGGCCTTCTCCAGGCGGTCGCGGTGCGGGTGCACCCGGCGCCCGGCGCGGCGCTGCGCGGCCGCCACGCCGTGGTAGCTCTGCGCGAACGGAATGCCCAGCTCACGCGCCACGGCGCAGGCGGCCAGGCCGCCGATCCAGCCGTGCGCGTGCACGATGTCGGGACGCCCGGCACCCGACCAGCGGCGGCGCAGCTCGTCCGCGAAGTCGCGGATGTGCTGCAGCAGCTCCTCGTCCGACAGCGGACGGGCGGGCCCGGCGTCGAGATGCACGAGTGCGGCGCCCGGCGCGAGCCGGACGCGTCCGCGGGCGGCACGGTCCTGCCGCCGCGCGTAGACCGTGACCTGGTTCGGCTCACCGTCCGAGGCAAGGGGACGGGTGAGCGAACGAGCGAGATCCCGGACGTGGATTGACTGCAGGTGTTCGCCGTCGAGGTCGGAGGCGGACACGAGTGCGATATTGAGCGAGCGATGCATGACGGATCCTCCGGGACAACACAGGGGAAGCTCGGAGGTATCTGCGTCGTAGACACCTGCTCGGCCAGTTTCATATCCGTCCTGGCTCTCCGTCAAACCTGGCGAAACACCACCGGGCCCGGCTCGGTCCCACCAAACCGCCGCCGACCTGCACTGATGCTGGTTCGGACCGATCGGCGATCCGGGAGGGGCATCGCGGCCCCCGGCACCCCTCCGTTAGGTTCGTCCCATGAACGTCGGTGACATCGTGGACGACTTCGAACTGCCCGACGAGACGGGCGAGGCCCGCACCCTCACCGCCCTCCTGGCGGAGGGCCCGGTGGTCCTGTTCTTCTACCCGGCGGCGCTGACCCCCGGCTGCACCGCCGAGGCCTGCCATTTCCGCGACCTGGTCGCCGAACTCGCCGAGGTGGGCGCCCACCCGGTCGGCATCAGCGCCGATCCCGTCGAGAAGCAGAAGGAGTTCGCCGACAAGCACGCCTTCGGCTACCCGCTCCTGTCCGACCCGTCCGGCGAGGTCCGCGCCCGCTTCGGCGTCAAACGCGGCCTGGCCCTCCTCCCCACCAGACGCCAGACGTTCGTGATCGGCACCGACCGACGCGTCCTGGCGGTCATCAAGAGCGAAGTCCGCATGAACACCCACGCGGACAAAGCCCTGGCGGCCCTCCGGAAGTAACGGCGGCCCCCGCCCGCCGCACTTGCTCCGCCCGCCGAGGGCGTCGCGTGGTGCCGGAGTCAGGCGACGATCGGGAGGTTGATGGTCGAGGGGCGGGCGGGGTCGTGGAAGATCTCCTGGTCGGCGGTGAGCATCTCGGTGGCGGTGCCCATGGGGGCGCCGGTGCCGGGGTTGCGCGCCACGCGGGGGTAGGCGCCGCTCGCCACCTGGACGCGGATGCGGTGGCCGCGGCGGAAGCGGTGCCCGGCGGGCCACAGCTCGACGGCGACGGGGCGGACGCCGTCGGCGTCGGGTTCCGCGGTGCCGGGGACCAGGCGGCGCATGCCCTCGCACAGGTTGAGGGACTCGCCGTCCGGGGTGACGTCGCAGAGCCGGACGACGAAGTCGGTGTGCTCGCGGTTCGAGCGGATGTGCAGGTCGGCGGTGACCGGGCCGATGATCTCCACGTCCTCGTCCAGGACGGCGGAGGTGTAGGTGAGGACGTCCCGGCGGCGTTCCAGGCGCTTCTGGTCGGTGGACGGGCGGGTCTCGCCGAGCAGCGTCGGCCCGCCGAGGAACGGGGTCGGGTGGTTCGGGTCGTAGCGGTAGGCGTCGGGCTCGGACTCGGGCGGCGCGCCGGGGGACAGGGCGCCGGCCGGGTGCAGGTGCCAGCGCTCCTCGCGCATCCCGGGCACCGGCCAGTCGGGGAACTCGCGCCACTCGTCCGCGCCGGTGACGTAGAGCCGGACGGGCTGCTCGCGCAGGCCGGACGGGTCGTCCAGGAGGTGGGCGCGGAACCAGGCGACGGAGTCGGCGACCGAGCCGCGCATCATCCGCTGGTCGGCGTGGAACCACGGGCCGATGGTCAGGTAGGGGCGGCGGCCGGCGGCGCGCAGGGCCGCGTAGTCCTTCATCTGCCAGGGCAGGAAGATGTCGTACCAGCCGCCCGTCATGTTCACCGGCGCGGTGACCCCGGACACGGTGGGGCTGAAGTCGCGCTTGTCCCAGAACGGCGTGTCGGGGCCGTTGCCGAGCAGTTCCTGGAAGAAGCGCTGCTGCGCGCCGGTCGCGAGCCGGTCGAGTTCGGCGATCGGCCGCCCCGACAGCGTGGCGCGGCGGGCGCGGCGCGGCGACATGATGCCGGTCGTGATGCCCGACAGCGAGTTCTTCATCCGCGCGGTCAGGTCGACCCAGATCAGCGCGGACTCGAGCGCGAAGGTGCCGCCGACGTTGACGGCGTCCCGGAACGTGGACGCGGTGACCTGCATCGACAGGGCCTTCAGCTCCGGCCCGGCCTCCGCGGCGACGGCCCACTGCACATAGCCGAGGTAGCTCGGGCCGTGCATGGCGAACGTGCCGCCGAACCACGGCTGTGACTTCAGCCACTCGATGGTCGCCAGGCCGTCCTCGCGCTCGTCGAGGGCCTCGAAGACCCCGCCGGACCCGAATCCGCCGCGGACGCTCTGCACCACGGCCTGGAACCCGTGCGACGCGAACGCCTGCCCGCACATGAGCCCGAAGGGCCCCCGCCGGCCGTAGGGCGAGCGGACGAGCACGACGGGCGCCCTGTCGACGTCCACCGGGGCGTACCGGTCGGCCAGCAGCGTGACGCCGTCGGCGGCGGGGACGGCGAGATCACGCTCGACCGTCACCCGGTGGGGGCCGTTCCGCAGTCCCAGCGCCGTGACCCCCAGCCGGCGCATCATTCCCACGCCTACCACCTGATCGATCGTATCCGCCAGATCGGCCGACCTGGCGGCCACATGTCCGCTGATCGGCTCCGCGGCACTCCGGGTCTTCACTACGATCGGGAAACCGCAAGACGGCAAATGGGATCTTACGGACCGTGCCGGTCCGTGTCTGGAGAGTTTCACGCGCATGGGCGACCTGGGCGATCTGAGCTGGACCCGAGTCATCATCGCCGCCGGCGTGATGGCGGCCGCGCTGGCGGTCGCGGTCCTCCTGCGGCTGCTGACCGGGCGGCTGACCCGGCGCGCCGGCGACACCCGGTGGGCCTGGGACGACCTCGCCGCGCGCCTCATCCGGGACCTGGCGATGCCGCTCGCGGTGCTGCTCGGCCTGTGGACGGCGGCGAAGGTCCTCGAACTGCCGCGCGGCACCCTGGACGTGACCGCCAAGGTGCTGACGGCGGTCACGATCCTGGTCGTCTCGCTGGCGCTGGCCCGGCTGATCGCGGCATCGGTGAGCTCGATCGCGATGGCCCGGCAGGGCGTCGCCGCGAACGTCACGATCTTCGCCAACATCACCCGGGTGCTGGTGCTCGGCATCGGCGTCCTGATCATGCTGCAGAGCATCGGGGTGTCGATCACGCCGCTGCTCGGCGCGCTGGGCGTCGGCGGCCTCGCGGTCGCGCTGGCCCTGCAGGACACGCTCGCCAACCTGTTCGCGGGCGTGCACGTCCTCGCGTCCAAGACGATCGAGCCCGGCGACTACATCAAGCTGTCCACCGGCCAGGAGGGGTACGTCGTCGACATCAACTGGCGCAACACCTCCATCCGGACGCTGTCGGACAACATCGAGGTCATCCCGAACCAGCGGTTCTCCGACACCATCCTCACCAACTACCACCGCCCCGCGCAGGACATGTCGGTGCTGGTGTACGCGAAGGTGCACTACGAGGTCGACCTGGACGAGGTCGAGCAGCTGCTCATCCGCGTCGGCCACGAGGTGATGAAGGACGTCCAGGGCGGCGTGGCCGACTCCAACGTCCTGGTCCGGTTCGACGACTTCGACGACGCCACCGTGGGCTTCCACGTGATCCTGCGGTCCAGCGAGTTCGGCGACCAGTTCGCGATCAAGCACGAGTTCCTCAAGCGCCTGCACCGGACGCTCCGCGAGGAGGGCATCGCGCCGCCCTACTGGCACCACCGCGTGGCCCTGGACGACACGTCCCGCGCGAACGGCGCGCCGCGCAAGGACGAGCTGGCCCTCTAGCCGGCCGCCGCCCGCCGGGCGGTCACGGCCCGGCGGGCGGTCACGGCCGGAGGAGCGGCATCATCACCTGGTCCACGACCGACGCCACGTAGGCGTCGTCGAGCGGGCCGCCTTCGACGAGGTTGTAGTAGACGATCACGGCCGGGCCGACGTTCGCGACCTGCCTGGTCGCCGCGTCCGGCCGGATCTCGCCGCGCCCGGCGGCGTGCACCAGCGCCGCGTAGAGCAGTTCCCGGACGGGCTGGGACAGCCGGTCGTGGACGACCTCGTGCACGATGCCCTTGCCGTCCTCCGACTCCTCCTTCAGCACCTTGAACGCGGCGCCCCGGCAAGCGGCCAGGGTGTCGCGCGTGCAGGTGAGGATGGCGAGGAGGTCGTCGCGCACCCTGCCGGTGTCCGGCGCGGTCGGCGGTTCGGGCAGGACGTGCTTCAGCGCGTCGGTGATCAGCTCGTCCTTGGACTTCCACCGCCGGTAGAGCGCGGCCTTGCCCGTGCGCGCGGTGGTCGCGACGCCCTCCATGGTCAGCTTGGCGTACCCGACCGTCTCCAGCTGCGCGAACACGGCGTCGAAGATCGCCGCCTCCAGGTCGCCGCCGCGGCGGCGGGTGGCCGGGGTCACGACCCGCTCCCCAAAATAGTGAACGCTAGCGTTCTCTTTCGCGCGCATCGGTGGTACGTTCCCCACATAGTGTACTTCGCCGTTCCTTAAATCCCGGGAAGGTCCCGCCTTGACCTCGTCCGACCATCGGACGGCCGCACCCCCGGAGTCCACAGCTCCGGGGAACGCCGCCGCCCTCCATCATCGCCCAGGAATCGTCCTCTCCGTCATCGTCGGCTGCCAGCTCATGATCGGCGTGGACACCTCGGTCGTCACCATCGCGCTCCCGGAGGTGCAGCGCGGCCTCGGGCTGTCGACCGGCGGCCTCGCCTGGATCCAGAACGCCTACATGCTCGCGTTCGGCGGCCTGCTGCTCCTCGGCGGCCGCGCCGGGGACGTGTTCGGCCGCCGCCGCACCTTCGCCGCCGGCATCGCGCTGTTCACCGCCGCGTCCCTGCTCGGCGGGCTCGCGGACGCGGGCTGGTGGCTGCTCGCCGCCCGCGCCGCGCAGGGCGTCGCCGCCGCCGTGGCCGCGCCGAGCGCGATGGCGCTGATCGCCGTGAACTTCCAGGGGGCCGCCCGCGTCCGGGCGCTCAGCCTCTTCTCCGCGGTGACCGGCGCCGGCGCCGCGATCGGCATGATCGCCGGCGGCGTCCTCACCGAGGCCGGCGACTGGCGCTGGGTGTTCTTCGTCAACGTCCCGGTCGGCCTCGTCCTGCTGCTGGCCGTGCCGCGCGTCATCGCCGAGACCCCGCGCCGCCCCGGCCGGTTCGACCTCGGCGGCGCCGCGACGTCCATGCTCGGCATGACCGCGCTCGTCTACGCGCTGATCGGGGTCGGCGAGGACGGCTGGCGCCACGGCCCGGCGCTCGCCGGGTTCGGCGCCGCGGCCGTCCTGCTCGCCGCGTTCCTGGCGATCGAGTGGCGGGTCCGGCAGCCGGTCATGCCGCTGTGGCTGCTGACCGGGCGCGACCGCGCCGCGTCCTACCTGACCCAGCTGTGCCTGACCGCGGCGATGTTCGGGGCGTTCTTCTTCCTCACCCAGTACCTGCAGCAGGTCCAGCACTACGGCCCGCTGCGCGCCGGCGTCGCGTTCCTGCCGATGGTCGGCGTGCAGTTCGCGGTCGTGCGGCTCGCGCCGCGCCTGATGGCCCGCCTCGGCGCCCGGCCGCTCGTCATCGCCGGCGCACTCCTCGTCGGCGCCGGCCTGCTGTGGCTGTCGCGGCTCTCGGCGGGCGACGGCTACGCCACCGGGCTGCTCGTCCCGTTCCTGCTGATGGGCGCGGGCGGCGGCCTGTCCATCATGCCGCTGAACGCGACGATCCTGGCGAGCGTGGACCCCGGGCACTCCGGCGCCGCGTCCGGCGTGGCGCAGACGATGCTGTGGTCGGGCGGGTCGCTGGGGTCGGCCGCCATGGTCACCGCCTACGGCTCGGCGGCGTCCGGCGGCGACGTCCTGCCGGGGCTGGACGCGGCGTTCGCGACCGGCGCGGTGTTCGCCGCCGCCGCGCTGGCCGTGGCGGTGCTCGTGCTGCGCGTGCAACGGTGAGCCGCTGAGCCGGTGAGGCCGCGGTGGGTCAGGCGGGCGGGGGAGCCGCCTCGTCGAACCAGGCGAGGAACTGCGCGTCGCCGAACATCCGCGCCGTGTCGGCGGCGGACGGCGACCCCGCCCGTGGGTCGGCGCCCGCGTCCAGCAGGGCCCGCACCACCGCCGCCTCCTTCTTGAACACCGCGCCCGGGAGGGGCCGCTGGCCCCGGTCGTTGGGTCGCCCGGGGTCGGCGCCGCGCGCCGCGAGGGCGCGCACGGTCTCCGGATGGCCGTTGTGGGCGGCGAGCATCAGCAGCGTGTCGCCCCGCTCGTTCGCCAGATTCGCCGGGATCCCGGCATCGACGTAGTCGACGAGCCGGCGGGTGTCGCCGGACCGCGCCAGCTCGAACAGGCGGCCGGTGAAGTCCTCGGCCTCCGGGTCGGCGTCGGTCAGCAGCGGGACGCGGCTGTCCGCGGTGAGCAGCCCGCCGAGGCTGTCCTCCCCGTAGGTCAGCCGCTTCTCCAGCGAGACCAGCGCGCCGTCCTCGGGGAACGAGCGGAACCGCACGTCGTCGGCGAGCGACCGCATGACCAGCAGGCCGCGGCCGTGCTCGGCGGAGGGCTCGGGCCGCGGCACGCGCTCGGCGTCGAACCCGGCGCCCGAGTCGATCACCTTGATCACGCAGCGGCAGTCGTGGATGGTGGCCCGCACCGTGTAGTCGGCACCGTGCTCGGCGTGCTTGATCACGTTGGTGCACGCCTCGGTCAGCATCATCTCGATGTCGTCGCGGATGTGGTCCTCGACCCCGAGGGCGGTGAGCGCCGCGTCCAGGAGCCTCCGGGTCGCCGGGACGCTCGCCGCGTCCCGGGGAAGCTGGAGGTCCAGGCTGATTTCCACGTCATCTCCGTCCGTCCCCCTAAAACGTGCCCTTTCGGTCACGCTCAAACATCGGGCCGGGGCGCGTAGCCGTCCACGTACTCCTGCCCCGACAGACCCCGGATCGCCTCCATGATCTCGTCGGTGACCTGGCGGGCCGCCTTCCCGCGCGGGACGCCGTCGTCCCGGCCGCGGAAGTCCATCGGCGGGCCGATCCGCAGCCCGATCCGGCCCGGCCGCGGGACGGCCCGCCCGCGCGGCTGCACCCGGTCGGTGCCGGTGATCGCGACCGGGACGACGGGCGCGCCCGTCCGCATCGCCAGCCGCGCCACGCCCGTCCGGCCCCGGTACAGGCGCCCGTCGGGGGAGCGGGTGCCCTCGGGATGGATCGCGAACACGCCGCCGCGGTCCAGCACGGCCGCCGAGGTGTCGAGCGCGTCGAGGGCCGCCCGCCCGCCGGACCGGTCGACCGCGATCGCGCCCACGCCGCGGAAGAACGTCGCGGTGGCGCGCCCCCTCGTCCCCGCCCCGGTGAAGTACTCGTGCTTGCCGAGGAAGTGGACCCGCCGCGGCACGATCAGCGGCAGCAGGAACGAGTCGAGGAACGCCAGATGGTTCGCGGCGAGGATCACCGGGCCGATCCGCGGGACGTGCCGCAGACCGCTCACCCGGGGAAGGAAGGCGACGCGCATCGCGGGTCCTAAGACGACGTACTTCATCAGCGGGTAGACGAGCCGTTCGGGATCCATGTCCGAGAAGGCTAGGGGCGCCGCCGCCCCCGCCGCCGGTGGCGCCCGGTACAAACCCGGCGGCCCGGATCTTGTAGGGATCCGCACTGGCGGGGCGATTCCCCGGCCGATTCCCTTCCGACTCCCGACCGGCTCCCGGTCAGCCGCTCGCGGCGGCCGCGTTCAGCTGCCGGATCACCGTGCGGACGGCGGGCGCCGCCGGGCCGCTGCGCGCGGTCAGCTCCGCGATCCGGCGCTTGTGCCGCCGCCGGTCCGGACCCGGCAGCACCGACGACAGCTCGCCCGCCGCTGCCAGCGCGACCGCCGCCGCGTCGTAGCTGTTCACGTGCGCCACCGGACGCCCCCGCAGCGCCGACGACGCCCCGCCCCACAGCGCCTTCACGACCCGCGGGTCCTTCACGGTGACCTCCTGGTGCGGGAACAGCCCGAGGATCCGGCGCCCCCGCACCCGGATCCAGCCGTCCCGCACCAGCTCGTCCCGGACCGTCCCCACGATGGCCCTGGCGTCCTTGCGCACCCAGTGCTGCCACGACCGGGGCCGCGCGGCCGCGATCTGCGCGAGCAGGCCGTACGGGTCGTCGCCCGGCGTCCCCGGGACGGGCCTGCGCCGCTCCTCGCCGAGCCGTCCGTCCAGGTACAGCTCGGTCAGCGCGGCGGCGCGCAGCACGTAGCCGAGCCGCGTGCCGCCCTTGGTCATCTTCTGCTTCCTCAGGTCGTACGCCAGCAGGTACATGCGCGCCGGCAGCGACTCCGGAACCTCGACCATGGTCAGTCCTCGCCCCCGCCGTCCGGCGGGTCGTTACCGTCTTCCCCGTCCCCGGGACGCTCCGCCTTGCGCGGGCGCCCGGGCCTTCGCATCCGTCCCGCCGCCCCGGGCATCCGGCCCGCGTCGGCGAGGGCCTGCCGCAGCAGGAACTCGATCTGCGCGTTGGTGCTGCGCAGCTCGTCGCCCGCCCACCGGGCCAGCGCGTCGTGGACGGCTGGGTCGAGCCGCAGCAGGATCTTCTTCCGCTCCGCCACTGGTTCCGGCTACTGGTAGAGGGTGCCGGTGTTGACCACCGGCTGGGCGTCCCGGTCGGCGCAGAGCACGACCAGCAGGTTGCTGACCATCGCCGCCTTGCGCTCCTCGTCCAGGTCGACCACGTTCTCCTCGTCCAGCCGGTCGAGCGCGAGCTGGACCATGCCGACCGCGCCCTCGACGATCCGCTGCCGCGCCGCCACGACCGCGCCCGCCTGCTGCCGGCGCAGCATCGCCTGCGCGATCTCCGGCGCGTACGCCAGCCGGGTGATCCGCGACTCGATGATCACCACGCCGGCGGACGCGACGCGCTGCGCCAGCTCCTCCGACAGCTGCGCGGTGATCTCGTCGGCGTTGTCGCGCAGCGACGTCCGGTCGGCGGCGTCGTAGGGGAAGGCGCCCGCGATGTGCCGGACGGCCGCCTCCGTCTGGAACGCGACGAACTCCACGAAGTCGTCGACCTCGAACACGGCCCGCGCGGTGTCGGCGACCTGCCACACCACCACGGCGGAGATCTCGATCGGGTTCCCGTCGAGGTCGTTGACCTTGGCGAGCCCCGTCTCGTGGTTGCGGATCCGGGTCGACACCCGGCGCCGCTCGGTCAGCGGGTTCACCCACCGCAGCCCGTCGGTGCGGACCGTCCCCGAGTACCGGCCGAGCAGCTGCAGCACGCGCGCCTCGCCCGGCGCGACCGGTGTCAGCCCGACCAGGACGACCAGGCCGGCCAGCGCCAGCAGCGAGCCCACCGTGATGCCGACGGCGATGGCGGCGCCGCCGCCGGCCAGGATCCCGAGGCCGATCGCCGCGCCGCCGACCGCGATCCACAGCACGCCGACGCCGAGCATCGTCCACCCGCCGCGGTCCCGCGCCGGCCGCTCCTCGATCTTCGGTCGCGGCATCTCCACCTTGTCCACCATGTCGTCCTCCTCCTTGGCTATCATTAACTTAGCAAAATGATATCACATTTGCCAACCGGGGGGAGGAGCCAGGGCCGCTCAGGGGGCGGCGACGAGGTCCTGCTCCTCGGGCCTCTCGGGCTCCCCGGTGTCTTCGATGACCTTGGGGACGTTGCGCAGCGTCACCAGGGCGAAGACGGCGACCACCGCGGCGAGGACGGCGCTGAGGACGAGCGCGGCGTGCATACCGGTCACGAAGGACTCCCGCGCCGCCAGCGCGACCTGCCCGGCCAGCGAAGCGGGGAGCTGCGCGGCGGCCTGCAGCGCGGCGGCCAGGGAGTCGCGCGCGGCGGACGCCGCCGGGGCCGGGAGGCCGGCGGGCAGGTCCAGGACGTTGCGGTACACCGCGGTCAGGACGCTGCCGAGGATCGCCATGCCGAGCGCGCCGCCCAGCTCGGTCGCCGTCTCGGCGATCGCCGACGCCGAGCCCGAGCGCTCCTTCGGGACGGACGCGAGCACGGTGTCGGCGGTGACCGTCATCGCCAGCCCCATCCCGAGCCCGCCCAGCAGCATGGACGGGAGCATCACCCAGTACGAGGTGTGCAGGCCGATGACCAGGTAGAGGGAGAAGCCGCCGGCCGAGACCAGCATGCCGATCGCGACGACGCGGGCGCGGCCGAGCGCGCCGATCAGCGGCGGGGCGAGCGCGGCGCCGCCGATCATGGCGCCGGCCGCGCCGGGCAGCCCGGCCAGGCCCGCCTTCAGCGGCGACCAGCCGAGCGCGAGCTGGAAGAACAGCGAGAAGATCAGCGACTGGGCGACCAGGGTGAACATCGCGAACATGTTCGTGGCGACGGACCCGGTGAACGCGGCGCCGCGGAACAGCCGGACGTCGATCAGCGGCTCGGCCACCCGGGTCTGCCGGACGACGAACGCCGCCAGCGCCGCGAGCCCGACCGCCAGGGCGAGGTAGATCCGGGTCCCGTCCAGGCCGTGCGCGGCGGCCTCCTTGATCGCGTACACCGGCCCGAGGACGCCGATGATCGACAGCGGCACGCTCGCCAGGTCCATCCGGCCGGGGACGGGGTTGCGCGACTCGGGCAGCACGATCGCGCCGGCGACCAGTGCCACCGCCATCAGCGGCACATTGATCATGAAGACGGAGCCCCACCAGAAGTGGTCCAGCAGCGCGCCGGCCAGGACCGGGCCGAGACCGACGGCGAGCCCGGCGATGCCCATGAAGGCGCCGACCGCCCCGGTCCGCTCCTTCGGGTCGGTGAACACGCGGCGGATCAGCGACAGGCAGGACGGCATCAGCGTCGCCCCCGCCGCGCCGAGCAGCGCGCGGGCCGCGATCAGGAGCTCGGCGCTCGGCGCGTACGCGGTCACTGCGGACGCCGCGCCGAACACCGCGGTGCCGATGAGCAGCAGCCGCTTGTGCCCGATCCGGTCGCCGATCCCGCCCATCGTGATGAGCAGGGCGGCGAGCGCGAACCCGTAGGCGTCGGCGATCCACAGGATCTGGGTGGCCGAGGGGTCCAGGTCCCGGCTCAGGTGCGGGATGGCCTGGTTCAGCGCGGTCAGGTCGATGTTCGGGACGAGCGCGACCAGCAGGCAGATCGCGAACGTGCCCCATTTGCGGGCTGATGTGTTCATGCCCGCAACGGTCGCGGGAGGCGCTGACAGCCCGCGCACCATCCGCTGACAGCACGACCCCTCCACCGTCAGCGAGGCCCCTCCACCGTCAGCACGCCCCGCCCGCCGTCAGCACCGAGCCGCGTTCACCTGCGGCGTGTTGTTGTTATGAGCGCGTCGAAAACAACAACACGCCGCAGGTCAACGAAGTCACCGCGCTAGTGGTCGGTGAGGAGGGCGCGGGCCCGGTCGCGGGGGAGGGCAGCGGCCGCGGCGAAGGCCCGCTCGTAGGCGGCGTCGCCGAGGAGGCCGCGGGCGGCGGCGGCGACGCGCTCGGTGTCGGGGCCGCCGGCGGCGTGGATGCCGCGCAGCGCCTCCGCCGCGCCGAGCAGCCGCGCCGCGCGCTCCCCGTCCCCGTCCGCGGCGGCCGCCCCCGCCAGCCCGGTCGCCACGGCCGTCCGGTAGACGAAGACGGGGTGGTCGAGCGACTTGTCGAGAGCCTCGCGGAACAGCGCGCGGGCCCGTGCGGTGTCGCCCTCGGCGACCGCCAGCCAGCCCAGCCCGACCAGCGCCGAGCCCCGCGTCGCGGCGGCGATGAACCGCTCGGAGGCGAAGCCGGTCAGGGCCGCCTCATACCGCCGCCGCGCCTCGGCGAGGTCGCCGCGCAGCCGCGCCACCTCGCCGAGCCCGTAGTGGCCGGCGGCGACCTTGTCGGGGGCGCCGGCCCGCCGCCCCAGCTCGATGCCGCGCTCCAGCTCCGCGCGCGCCGCCGCCGGCTCCCCGCCGTGGATCAGCACGTGCGCCCGCTGGTAGAGCAGGTCGGCGGTGTCCTCCAGCGCGCCGAGCGGTGCGAGGACGTCGAGTGCCTCGTCCAGCAGCGCCAGGGCGCGGGCGTGGTCGCCGCGCCAGCCCGCCGCCTGCGCGAGGGTGTCGAGCACGTTGGCGATGCCCCACCGGTCGCCGCAGGACCGGAAGAGCCGCAGCGCCTCGCCGCACCTTCGCTCCGTCCCGGCGACGTCCCCGGCGTGCTGGGCGAGGAACCCGTCGCTCATCGCGACCAGCGCGCGCGTCCACGGATCGTCCCCGACCTGCTTGGTGAACGCCGCGTAGTCGGTGCGCTCGGGCCCGGCGGTGAGCGCCCACAGGACGATCACGACCGGGTACCGCACCGCCCGGTCGACGCGGTTCAGCAGCACCGCGGCGCGGTCGAGCCACGCCACCGCCCGCTCGCCGGCGATCCCGCCGGCCACCGCGTTGGTGACGCAGAGGACGAACTCCTCCTCCATGCCCTCCGGCGGTTCGGCGCCGAGCGGGTCGAGCGCGCCGAGCAGCTCGGACGCCAGCGCCGCGCCCTCGACGCGTCCGCGCAGCCACCAGTACCACGACAGCACCGCCACCGTCCGCAGCGCGAGCGCAGGGTCGGACCGCACGGCCCGCCGCAGCGCCGCGTGCAGGTTCCCGTGGTCGGCGGCGAGCAGCTCCAGCCATTCCAGCTGCCCGGTCCCGCGCAGGTGCGGCTCGGCGCGTCCGGCCAGCCCGGCGAAGTACTCGGCGTGGGCCCGCTCGAACCGCTCCCGCTCGCCCGCCTCGGCGAGCCGCTCCGCGCAGAACGCGTGCACCGTGTCGAGCATCCGGTAGCGGGACCCGTCGGTCTGCACCAGGGACTTGTCGGCCAGCTCGATCAGCAGCTCGTCGGCGTCGTCCAGGTCGCAGACGCCCGCGGCCGCGTCCAGCGTGAGCCCGCCGGAGAACACCGTGAGGCGCCGGGCGAGGGTCTGCTCCGCCTCGTCCAGCAGGTCCCAGCTCCACTCGACGACCGCGCGCAGCGTCTGGTGGCGCGGCGCCGCCGCCCGGTTCCCGCGCGACAGCAGCCGGAACCGGTCGTCCAGCCGCGTCGCGACCTCGCCGACCGGCAGCGACCGCAGCCGCGCCGCCGCCAGCTCGATCGCCAGCGGCAGGCCGTCCAGCGCCCGGCAGATCCGCAGCACGGCCCCGGCGTTGCCCGCGTCCACCGCGAATCCGGGGCGGACCGCCTCCGCCCTGTCCAGGAACAGCCGCACCGCCGGATACCCCCGCAGCTCCCCGGCCGGGGTGCCCTCCGGCGGCATCACCAGCGGCGGCAGCGGGCGCAGCGCCTCGCCCGTGATGGCGAGGGCCTCCCGGCTCGTCGCCAGCACCCGCAGGTCCGGGCACGCGCTCAGCAGCCGGTGCGTGATGGCGGCGGCGGCCGCGACGATGTGCTCGCAGTTGTCCAGGACGAGCAGCACCCGCCGCCCGTCCAGGGCCGTGACCAGGCGCTCCATCGCGTCCGGCGACGCCTCGCCGGGGGTGGGCAGCATGCCGCCCTCGCGCAGCCCGAGCGCGCCGAGCAGCGCCTTCGGCACCTCGGCCGCGACGACCGGCGCCAGGTCGACGAAGCAGACCTCGCCGTCCTCCCGCCCCGCCGCCTCGATCGCCAGCCGCGTCTTGCCCGCGCCGCCGGGCCCGAGCAGCGTGACGAGCCGCCCGCCCGCGAGCATCTTCCCGACGCGCCGCAGCTCCTCCTCGCGGCCGACGAAGCTGGTGAGCTGCGCGGGCAGGTTCGGCCGGACGGTCTCGCGGCCCGCCTCGCCGCGCAGGATGCCCAGATGCACCTCGGCGAGCTCTTTCGACGGATCGGCGCCCAGCTCGTCGGCCAGGACCCGCCGCCCGTCCTCGAACACCGCGAGCGCCTCCGCCTGCCGCCCGGCACCGTGCAGCGCCCGCATCAGCAGCGCCCGCGCCCGCTCCCGCAAGGGCTGCGCGTCCACCAGGTCGCGCAGCGCCGCGACCACCGCCTCGGGTTCGCCGCCCTTCAGGCGCGCCTCGGCGAGGCCCTCGACGGCCGACGCCCGCGCCTCCTCCAGCCGCGCCGCCTGCGCCGCCGCGAACGGGGCGCCCACACCGGCGAGCGCGGCGCCGCGCCACAGGCCGAGCGCCTCCTCCAGCAGCCCGGCCGCCTCCGTGGCGCTCGAAGCCCGCCGCGCCTCCCCGGCGAGCCGCTCGAACCGGTGCGCGTCGACGTCGTCGCGCGCGGCGTTCAGCCGGTAACCGGCGGGCAGGCCCTCGACCAGCGCCGCGTCCCCGAGCCCCCGCCGCAGCCGCGACACCTGCGACTGCAGCGCGTTCGCCGCCCCGCTCGGCGGATCCTCCCCGTAGAGGCCGTCGATGAGCCGCTCGGTCGCGACGACCCGCCCCGCGTCCAGCAGCAGCATGGCCAGCAGCGCCCGCACCGTCGGGCCGCCCACCGGCAGCACGTCGTCGCCGCGCCGAACCTCGACCGCTCCCAGGATGCCGAAACGCATGCCCGGATTCTCCCGCACTACCGTGGTGCTCCCCACCTCGGAGGAGCGCCATGACCGAGATCCAGACCGTCACCGACTTCCTCTCCGCGCTCGAAGACCTCGACATCGACCGCGCGCTCACCTACGCCGCGCCCGGGATCGTCTACCAGAACGTCCCGCTGCCGCCCGCGCGCGGCCTGCCCGCCGTCGAGAAGACGCTGCGCGGCATGGCCCGCCACGGCACTGGCTTCGAGGCCCGCGTCCACACCATCGCCGCGAACGGCCCGGCCGTCCTCACCGAGCGGACCGACGTCCTGGAGCGGGGCGCCTGGCGCGCCGAGTTCTGGGTCTGCGGCACCTTCGAGGTGCACGACGGCCGCATCACCCTGTGGCGCGACTACTTCGACTGGACGACGTTCCTGGCCGCCTCGGCCAAGGGCCTCGCCGGCGCCCTTGCGTCCGCCCTCGGCCCCCGTCCCCGCCCGAGAACCCGCTGACGCCCGGATAGGGACGCTCGTCGCGCACCACCGGTATCGTCCATGTCCAACGAAACCGGGCCGGCGACGCCGGCATCGGTCCGGGGGCGGGGAAATGGAGAGCGATGGAACCGCTGGGTCCGGACGATCCGCAGACGATCGGCCGCTACCGGCTGACCGGCCGCCTCGGCTCCGGGGGGATGGGCGAGGTCTTCCTCGGCAGCTCGCCGGGCGGGCGCGCGGTGGCGGTGAAGGTCATCCGCCCCGAACTGGCCGCCGACCCGCAGTTCCGCGACCGCTTCGCCCGTGAGGCCGAGGCCGCCCGCAGGGTCGGCGGCTTCCACACCGCGCAGGTCGTCGAGGTGGACCTGGCCGCCGACCCGCCGTGGCTGGTCACCGCCTACGTGCCGGGGCCGTCCCTCGCCGCCGTCGTCGCCGAGTACGGCGCCCTGCCCGAACGCTCCCTGCGCGTGCTCGGCGCGGGCCTGGCCGAGGCGCTGGAGGCGATCCACGCCGCCGGGCTGGTGCACCGCGACCTGAAGCCGTCCAACATCCTGCTCGCCTCGGACGGGCCCCGCGTCATCGACTTCGGCATCGCGCAGGCGCTGGAGGGGACGTCGCTCACGGTGCCGGGCGCCTCCATCGGCACGCCCGGCTTCATGGCGCCCGAGCATGTCCGCGGCGACGCCGTCGGCCCGCAGGCCGACGTCTTCTCGCTGGGCACGGTCCTGTGCCACGCCGCCGGCGTCCGCCCGTTCGGCGACGGCCCCGCCCAGACGCTGATGTACCGCATCGTCCACGAGATGCCGGACGTGTCCGAACTGCCGTCGGGGCTGCGCGACCTGGTCGCCACCTGCCTGGCGAAGGATCCCGCCGTCCGTCCCGCGCCCACCGAGGTGCTGCGGCGGCTGGGCCTGTCCGGCGAGGTCGCCCCGATCGGCGATTGGCTGCCCGCCCAGGCGACCCGGATGGTGGACCAGTACCAGGCCGAAACCCCCGAAAACGGCCCGCCCACCCCCGAGCCCCCCTACAGACCCGCGATGGGCCCGTCCGGGATGGGTTCGCCGGGGATGGGTTCGCCCGCGATGGGTCCGCCCGCGATGGGTCCGTCCGGGATGGGTTCGTCCGGGATGGGTTCGTCCGGGATGGGTTCGCCGGGGATGGGTTCGCCGGGGATGGGTTCGCCCGCGATGGGTCCGCCCGCGATGGGCCCGTCCGGGATAGGCGCGCCTGCGGTGGGCCCGCCGACCATGGGCCCGCCTGCGATGGGGACGCCTGGCATGGGCCCGCCTGCGATCGGGACGCCTGGCATGGGCGCCTCCGACATGGGCCCGTCGGCCATGGGCCCATCCGCCCTGGGGGCGCCTGCCCTGGGGACGCATGGCCTGGGTCAGCCCGCAATGGGTCAGCCAGCGATGGCGTCGTCCCCCCCGATGTCCCAGTCGTCCCCGGCGGGGCCGCGTACCCGCAAGGCGTGGCAGCTCTGGGCGGGCATCGGTGTGCTCGGCCTGGCCGTCACCCTGGTCGCCGGCGTTCTCATCGCGTCGAACCTCTCCGGCTCCTCCGCTCCGTCCGGCCCCTCGGCGCCCGCGGCGGCCGGGGAGTCGCCCGCGGCGCAGCGCTGCTCCTTCGTCGGCAAGCAGGTGACCGACCCTGAGGGCCGCCTGTTCGACACCTGGTCCTGCCGCACCGCGCGGCAGGGGCCGCTCTTCCTGCAACCGGCGGCCGGGCCGAGGACCGGCTACATCAAGTCGTCCAGCAACTGGTTCGCGTGCCAGGCCGACGGTGCCGCGAACCCCGGAGGGAACGGAACGACCTGGCTCTACACCCAGGGCGACGACCGCTACAAGAATGACGGCTGGGGATGGTTCCCGGCCTCCTCCGTCTCGCCGACCTGGGCGGAGCAACCCGTCCCCGACATCCCGGCCTGCACCTTCTGACGACGGGACGCGCGCAGTGGCGCAAACTTGCCAGTATTTCCTGTCACGATGGTGACAAGCGCCGCCGCGCCGACGTCCAGCACCATGATCGGTATGAAGCGCGCATGGATGATCGGAGCGGCCGCCGCCCTCGTCGCCGGCCTTGCGGCCCCGGCCCACGCGGCCGAGCGCCCCTGGCGGACGGCGGACGCCCCGCTCGGCCTCTGGCCGGAGAGCGGTCTCACCGACGTGACCGCGCCGGGCCCGCAGGACATCTGGGCTGCCGGCTTCGAGGGCCACTCGTGCGTGGACTGGTCGTGGCCCGGCATGGGCGCGGGCTCGGTCTGCAGTTCCAACGCGATCGTCCGCGCGTGGAACGGCTCGGCGTGGCTGAACCGCAACCCGCCCGGCGCCTGGAACCTGGAGATCCAGGACATCGACGCCTCCGCCCCCGGGAACGTCTGGCTCTCCGGCAGCAAGATGGGACAGGGCTACCTCGCCCGATGGGACGGCTCCCGCTGGACGCAGGTGGCGCTACCCGAGTCGTGCAAGACGGCGACCTACCTCCAGCTCGAAGCCGTCGAAGGCGGCGTGTGGGCGGTCAACGGCTGCCTGGCCCGCTGGCAGGACGGCACCTGGACCACCTACGACATAGACGCCTTCCTCCACCGGATCCACGCGGTGAGCGACACGGAACTGTGGGCCGGTGGCAGCCGCCTCGGCCCCTACGGACCGGCCATATCCCGCTGGGACGGCACCGAGTGGTCGGAGCCGGACGTCCCCGACGGCTACACCGACCTCCTGACGGCCGGTCCGGGCGGCGTCCTCCTGAGGGGCCCCGGCAAGACCGACCTGATGCTCCGCCGCGGCGACACCTGGGCGGCGATCCCGAAACCCCCGTCCGACTCCCTCGGCTACCGCATCGCCGACGACGGCTCCCTCTGGACGGGCAGCGCCCCCACCCAGCCTGGCGCGCTCTTCTACCGCTTCGACGGCGAGACCTGGAACTCGACCCCCATGCCCGCCCAGACGGGCACCGGCTCCCGCAACCGAGGCGGCTTCGACTACACCCCCATCTCCGGCACGGACGGCGCCATGGTCGCAGCGGCCACGGCCCCGGGCGGAGGGCCCCTCACCATGACCGACCAGCCGTAGAACAGGAGCTTCGGCACACATCCCCGCCTATCGCGGAAATCGCTGGAGCGGAGGTGCGGCGGCTGCCAAGATCGTCGTAAGGGGGGTGGTCGATCGTGGTCGAGGCGGCGGTCGGCGGTGCGCAGGCGGGTCCGGGCAAGGGTTCAGGGGCTCCCCGGCGGCGCCGGAGGAAGGTGCTCGTGGTCGTCGGGGTGGTCCTGGCCGTGCTGGCGGTGGTCGTGGGCGGGAACCTGGCGTGGTTCTCCGTCCTGCCGAACATGCATGGGCGCGGCGAGTACGAAGTCGTACCCCACGCGGCCGGGGTCCTGGACGCCACCGAGGGACTGGACCGCCGTATCGCCTCCAAGCTGAAGATCGAGTCGGACAGAGGCTGGGACCGTGCCGGCACCGGGCTCTTCACGCACCAGTCTTGGGTGTCCTGGGCGGCGTTCACCGGACTGGTCAGGGTGGACGTGCATTTCTCGCGGTACGGCGCGACCGCACTGAAGTCGGGCGCGGCGATCGCGGCCGCGGAGATGGACAAGCTCGGGAACGGCGACGCCCGCCCGATCGGTGGGCTGGGGGACGAGGCGGTCGGCACTCCTGTCCCCAACGGATTCCAGATCGATGCCCGTGACCGCAACGTCGTGATCCGGGTGTCCTTCAACGCGCCCAGCAAGCAGTGGGGAGAAACGGAGGTCCATGCCCGGCCGATGGCCGCCACAGCCCTCGCACTCCTGAAAGAGGCGAACCGCTAGCACCCGTCCAGCCCACGCCGCCGCACCACCTGGGCCCACTCTCGCCCAGGGGCGCATGGTCGCCCGCGCCGGTACCGGTGTCCGCCTCAACCGTCGGGGCACCGGCCGTAAGTCGCCCAGGGCGGCGGATGGGCTTTGGCGGCCGCGATCGCCTTCGGTGTCGGGCGGCCGACCTTGGCGGGGACGGACGCGAGGGGCACACCGAACACCTGCGCCCACGTCCGCCGCCGACCGAGCATGCGTTGCCGCTTCCGCTGCTCGCGGGTCTCCCTCCTCCTCTGCCGCTGCTCCACTTCGGCCCATGCGGCATCCTCATCGACCGAGCATGCGGGGCGCCGCCGCATCAACTGCTCGACATACCCGCTCTTCCAATGGCCGCTGCCGGGCCTCAGCGCTCGCACCACGTCCTCGGACAGGCCAACAACCCGGCCACGCCGGCATCGCTGAGGCGGGCGGTCGCCCTGGCAGCGGAGTCGAGGACGGCCGCATGCCGATGGGCGTCCTGCGCTCCACCTCCATAAGGGCGTTCCGGAGTTCGATATCGGCCCGGGCCCGCAGAAGCCATGAGGGCGGCTCCTCGGCCAGTTCCCGCAGTGCCGCGCCAGGGACATGCCCGCCGACATGCGGGACGTGCTCCGCGACGGCCCACGCGGGGACGCCCAGCGCCCCCGAGACCTCCGCGGGATCGGCGAGATCTTCGGCGGCCCGCACCGCACGAGGAAGGACGTCCTCCACCATGGCTTCCGTCTCCCTCCGCCGCAGCCGGGCCCGGCGCATGACGCGAGCGAGTTGCTCGATGCCGGGGTCGTCCAGGTGCCCGAGCCCGTTGAGCGGACCTGGCGACCCGCCGCTCGCCCGCATCAAGGCGAGGGCCCAGGTCAGCACCTCGATCTGCCCCGCGTCCGCGGCGGGTTTCCGTCGCTCGAGGTGGTCGGCGAGCGCGTCCACGTCACCGGCACGGTAGTAGGCCACATGCAGCACTTTGCCGTACTTGCGGACGTCCTTCTCCGCGACCGGCGCCAGACCGGCGGCCATGGCCACCCGCTTGAACCGCTGCACACTGATGCCGAGCCGGGCGGCGGATTCCGTCGCGTTGCAGCGCCGCTCCTGCGCTAATCGCCGACGCAGCCCATCGAGGTCGTCTAGCGCCGCCCGCACCGACAGGGGATCGAAGGTGCGATCGGGTAGCCGCAGCAGCAGCCCCGTCTCGGCCGCCAACTCGACCTCCCCTACCGCGAGCCCGAGCACGGCCCGCGCCTTCTCCCGCCCGATCCCCAGTGATCTCTTCGCCATGTCCCGTCCTCCTCACAACCGGCAGCATGCCGCAGGGGTGTGACAATCCGTTGGCCCGTCGCCACTGAACGCGATCATGGCCGGTGTGGAAACGGCCTCACCAGGCTTCAGGCTGAGGAAGCATGGGGCCGTGCGCATTCACCGGATCACGATCACACTGCTGGACATGCCCGTCCCCGTCTGGCGGACGGTGGAGGTCCCCGCCGAGACGGCGCTCGCGGACCTGCGCCCGGTCGTCCAGCAGGCGATGGGCTGGGACCTGCCCGGCCACCTGCACGTTTTCGAGACATCCAGGGGACGGTTCGGCGATCCCGACCCCGAGTTGAAGATCGAGGACGCCGCCCAGGTGAACATCGACGAGGTCGCACCCCGTTTCGAGTACCTCTACGACTTCGGGGACGGCTGGCGGCACGAGATCGTCATCACCGACACCTTCCCCGCCGAGCCCGATGCGCGCTACCCGCGGCTGGTGGACGGCGCCGGCGCCTGCCCGCCCGAGGACAGCGGCGGTCCGATCGGCTACGCGACGATGCTCCAGGCGCTCGCCGACCCCTCCCACGAGGACCACGGGCTCTACCTGAAATGGACGGGCGGCGGCCACGACCCGGCGGCCTTCGACCCGGCAGCCGCCGACCGGAGACTCCGCGCGGAACTCCCGGGCGTGGACGAGTGGCTCGCGGGAGAACGGATTCCCGAAGCCCTGCGCGCCAAGGCGTCCGGCATCGTCGCGGTCACCGACGAATTCTGCCTCGGCCACCTCGACACCGCGTTCGCCGAACTCTGCCGCACGGCCACCGCCAAACTCGCCCGCAAGCGCCCGTCACCCCTCGCCCGCGGCGACCTGCGCATCTGGGCCGCGGGCATCGCGTACGCGATGGGCCGCGTCAACTTCCTCGGCGACGGATCGCATCCGCTGCACAAGTCCGCCCACGAGGTCTCCGCCCTGCTGGACGTCAGCAAGTCGACGATGCAGCAGAAGGCGGCGCGCGTTCTCGACGTCCTGGAGATCGGCACGTTCGACCCGGAATTCGTGCATCCCGGCCTCCGGTCCCACCCTCTCCGCCAGGCAGGAGATCTGCTCCGCCTGTTCTCCGCACCGGACCCCGAACCGGTGCCCCTCGACGAACTCCTCGACTCGATGGTCGACAGCATTCCGGACGAACTCCTGGGGGAGCCCGAGCCCCTCCAAGCGGAACTGTTCTTCTCCGAGATGATGGGCGCGTGGTGGGGGCAGGAACTCATCGAGGCCGACATCGACGAGGTCTTCTGCGGCGGCCTCATCGAACGCGCCGCCGACCGCCGCACCCCGCAGGCGCTCGCCCTCCTGCGCGCCTTCGCCGTCCTGGCGCCGCCCCGGTTCGGCACCCGCGCCGCGCAGGCCGCGAACGACCTGTCGGCAGCCGGCGTCCCCGACCCGTCCTGGGCGGAAACCATCGGGAAGGCCGAACCCGGCGAATGCTGGACCTACTACGACATCTACGGAGACCAGCGCTCGGTCATCTGCCTCTTCTCCCGCGACTCCGGCCGGGACGTCCTCTGCGTCCTGATCGACGACTCCCTCGGCCGGATCGCCAAGGACGCCTACCTCGCCGACCAGCCGGACCTGGTGCTCAGCGAGCTCAAGGCCCAGGTCGCCACCGAACCCGCCGCCGTCCTGGAGCCCATCGACCCCGCCACGGCCCGTGCCCTGATGGAGACCGCGTTCGCCAACACCACTGCGGACGCCGCGGTGAGCGAGAACTTCGGCGGCGACCGCGCGGCGGCGCTGTGCCGCATCCGCGGCCTCCCGCCCGGAGGCGTCCTCGAACCCGTCCCTGTCCATGACGAAGAGGCCCGCCGAGCGCTCGTCGCGGGGTTCCTCAACGACCACCCGGACATGCCCGCCGAGCCCGTCCGCTGGATCGTCGACTACGGCTGCGACCACGACCTCGGCCGACCGCTGCGCGTGAGCCCCGCCAAGCTGGACCAGCTCCTCCTCACCCCGACCCGCTTCCCTCTGGATGCGGTCCTGCCCACCTGGACCCGCTGGGCCGCCGCCCGCCAGAACCTCCCCGAGGAAGCCCAGAAGGCCCTCGCCGAAATAGCCGACGAACACGCAGCACTCATGGAACTTTGAAACCCGGCCCCCTCACGTCAGGAATCGGCCCTGAGCAGGCCGCCAAGCGCCCGGTCGAGGAGCCGGTGCCCCAGATGCGGCACAGCTTCCAGCCGGTGCGGTCGACCGGCGGCTGTGTCCGAATACGGCCACGCGTGTGGGGCGCCCTGAGAACGTCGCCTCCCGGGCGGCACGCTGCGGCGCTTCCCCCGACGCGGAGCCGCTGATGCCCAGCCAACCGACCGGGATACGGCGCATTATCCAGTCTGCCCCACGCAGCCGAGGGAGCTGATCTCCGGCTTGAAGCGGGTCGACCAATCCGCATAGTCATTCTGCGTGTCCGGGAACCATGTGGTGAAATTCTGCTCCCACTTCTGGTCGGACAGAAAAGCCCTCAGTTGGGCGAGTACCACCTTGCAGTCTTCTTTGTTTCCGGGCTGTAGTCCGACCATCCAGTCGTTCTGTCCGGTCGCTGGAATCTCCACCGGATTCTTATCTTTGTCCTTGGCTACGACGACATCAGACGACGTCTCCTGGTAGCCGTAGAGGATCAGCAGATCGGTGCTGACTGCCTCGACCTGCCTCCTTTTGAGGAGTTCGACGCACTCTCCGAAGCGAGTCTTGGGCAATGTGGAGACGCCGAGTGAGTCGAGCGCCTGCTGCGAGGTCGACCCGGTAGTCGTGCAGACGGATTTTCCCTTGAGGTCGGCAGATTTGCGGATCTTCCGGTAGTCTTTGCGGACGAGTACGCCCTGCGGTGTCCGCATGTAAGGACCCACCAATTGCACCTTCGACCTTCGCTCCGTGGTGTCAGAGTACGTCGCCACGATCATGGGAAGGTCTCCGTTTTGCAGTTTCTCCTCGCGGTCTTTGGTCACGACCGGGGAGAAAACCTTGCTCGTGCCGGTATTGGTGGTTATGTAGTCGACCAGCCGCTTCTCGAATCCATCGAACCTGGATCCGCTCTGCATGGAGAGTTGCGGTTGGTCAGGTTTGATGCCGACCGTCACGCTTTTTCCGCGTCCGAAATGCGGTTCGGCCGCCTGCGACGCACTGGGCGAGGGCTGTGCTGCGGTGGACTGCTGCCCGTCGCATCCGGTGAGGCAGAGAAGGGCAGTGAGCGTCAGAGTCGACGCCGTGGCCCATGACCTTTTCATGAGCACGCCTCTTTGCTGGATCATCTGTGCAGGATTCCTTGTACATGGACATCGACAGTGCAGATCGAGTTGGATTCGGTATTTCGCACGGTCAGTACGATCTCGCGATGCTTGGCGGGAGGTAGCGAACCAAGCTTTATGTTCTTCTCCACGTTCGGCTCTAATTCCACGGAACTGGACTGCCAGGAAAGGCGCACGGAGAGCCGGATGCTGTCTCCACAGGTAGGGGCTTGGCGGTTTCGTGGCGTCACGCTGAAGGTCAGGCCGAGATACGGCCGCTTGTCCGTCGAAGTGATCTCCGAGTTGAATGAATCTCCGGCCCCCTTGTCGGCGAAATCCTGCGGTGACAGGCGGGCGTCCTTGGCTGCCAGATACCGATCGTGCACGCCGACTAGGAGGAAAGGTATTGCGCAGCACGATAATGTCCAGAGAGCGATCTTCGCGACTTTCTGGTCAAATCTGCCAGAGGTCAGCGCGACCAGTGCCATGGTCGCGCCGGTCACCGCCCCCAGTATCCCGAGGATGGCAATTGCGGCAGGCCCGTTCATCCAGATAGCGGCAGTCCAAAACGCAACACAGGTGATGATCGCCAGCAGCAGCCAGGGACTCGAGGTCTGCTGAACCTCGGGTTCACTGTTCGCTCTGCGCGTTTCGCCGTGATTCTCGGCGTCCTGGGAGGGATTGCCCATGAGCTGCGCCTTTGCCTGAATCGATGGAAGGGACGGATCCGCCGGTCCGTACATTCGGCTGGTGGCAGTATGCCGCCTGGGACAACAATGCGCGCACCGTTTGCCCCGCCCACGGGTCACTGGACGCGAACTGTCGATGGAGACTCGAAGGAGGACGGCCGGGGCAGTCTCAGTGAACAACAGTTCGCAGAGGTCTCCAGGCTGTGGGCTTCGAATTACGCAAGCACCGGGACGCAGGCACTGGGACGTCGGCTGAGTTGCAACGGCACGTCCGCTCGGACGAACTGGACGCGATCTGGATCGCATATCCGCATGCCGACCGCAGCGCGTACCTCCTCACCGCCGACTACGGCGCGCTCTGCGCTGGCATCCAGTTCGCCGCACCGAATCGCCTGTACGGCCCGCCCCGCATCGCCGACCGGCGGGCGAACTTCCCCCGCCGACACCTCCACCCGCAGCCCGGCCGAATCCGCTTTCGCCAACGAGGAATCGCACGCGACGAGTGCGACGGCGCCGCGGAACCGGGCACCAGGCACAGGCCGACGCGCAACACCGACCAGCCGGGCGCTGTCACACGACATGCAGACCTTCGCCCTGCGCGCCGAAGCCCAGGACCGATCCCTCGTCCACTCCGGGACACGCCCCCTGCCCGCCCCCCGACGAGCCTCGCCGACGGCTCCCCAACGCGGTGTCCACGAACGTCGACCGCGTCGCCACGTCGTTGATCTGCGGCGTGTTGTTGTTTTCGACGCGTTCATAACAACAACACGCCGCAGGTCAACCTAGTCGGTGGACCGCGGTGGGCGGTCTGGTTGGTGGTGCTGGGGTGGCTGTTGGTTGTGCTCTTGTTCGTTGTGGTCGTCGGCGCTTGCGCCGGTGAGGTTGTGCGGTGCCTTGCCTGGTGCGCCGGGACGGCAGTGATGTGAGATGCGGCGAAACCGCCATTCGACCCGAAACCTGGCAAGTGCGGCGTATCGGTCAATGGTTTTCTTACTTCTTCGAACAGGGGTGGTTCGCTACCATCTCCGCGTGCCCGCCTCGGAGTCGACCCGCCGGAAGCTGTTCGAACGCGGTGGCCGGCGGTGCGCGATGTGCCAGCGGTCCCTGGTGATCGAGGCCGCGCCCGGCGGCGCCGACTACAACATCGCCGAGGCGGCGCACATCGTCGCCGAGAAGCCCGGTGGGCCCCGGGGCGCCACCGACCGTCCGGCGGACGTCGACGGCATCGACAACCTGGTGCTCCTCTGCCCGTCCGACCACCGCATGATCGACAAGGGCGACGGCCGCCGGGTCTGGTCGCGGAGCAAGCTCCTGCAGCTCAAACGCGACCACGAGTCGTGGACGGCCGTACTCGCCCGGCGGCCATCGCCTGCCTGGGCCGGCCGCCACGCCCCGAGGAGACCGCCGGGCCCCGGTGAGGTCGTCGTCGTGGACGGCGAACCGTATCGGCTCTGCGCCGATCGCACGGCATTCCGCGACGTCGCCGACCACGCGGAAGGCGCCTACGAGACGGCGGCGCACTCCGGCGGGTCGGGCACCTGGTGCCAGGGGCACGCGTACGGAGAGGGCAGGACCACCGAAGGACATGCCTGGTTACGCAGGTCGGAAGCGCCCCCGGGCACCGGCCGCCTGCGGGCCGCGCTCGCGGACGAGGCCGCGCTGCTCCTCGGCCTGCCCTCCCTCCCCGGCCTGCCGTCCCTGCTGGGCGTGGAGATGACGGCGGAGGCGGTCACCGTCGTGACGGCGATGCGGTCGCCCGCGACGCTCGGCGACCGCCTCACCCGCACCCGCCCGATCCCCGGCCCCGACGAACTGGCCTTGCTGGCGGGCGTCCTCCCGCACCTCGGCGACGCGCTCGGGGCACTGCACGACCGCGGCCTGGCCCACCGGGCGCTGGGCCCCGGGACGATCCTCATGCCGCGACCGGGCACCGTCCTGCTGCGCGACCTCGGCCTCGCGACGACGGCGCCCCGGGCGGGGGAGCGGGACGACCGCCACCACGCGCCCGAGCAGGCGGCGGGCACCGCGCCGCCCGGACGGCCCGCCGACGTGCACCGCCTGGCGCGGATCCTCTACGAACTGGTCACCGGGCACCCCGCGGGCCGGCGCGGACGGCACGTGGCGCCCTCCGTGCTCAACCCGGACGTCCCCGCCGCATGTGACGACCTGTTCCGCCGGGCGCTGGCCGCCGACCCGGCGCGCAGGCCCGGCGTTCGAGCGTTCGCGTCCGGCGTGCGGACGGCGATCGAGGCCCCCGAGAACACGCTGTCCTCCCGGCGCCGCCGGAACTGAGAGCCCGCCGGAACTGAGAACCCCCGGAACGGAGTGACGCGGTGCCCGACGACCAAGTCGACCTGCCAAGCGCGATCCATCTCATCCCGTCGCTGCGCTTCGCCGAGAAACTGGCCGAGCAGCGTGCCCGCTACCCGTTCCTCCCCGATGTGGAGGGCGTCCGGTTCGATCTGGGCGCGCTCGCCTCCCGGGGACCGGTGCCGGCGCGGGTGGAAAGCGGGCGCGGCGGACGCGGCGACTTCCTCAAGATCTACATCGGCGGCCGCTACGTCCTGAGCCTCAACGCGACCAAGCGCGGGAACGGGTACTCGGTCAGCGGCGCCTTCCCGATGGGCTTCGAGCACCACGACGAGATCGTCCGCGGCACGCTGCGCCTCCGGGCCCCGGCCTGGATCCTGCACCACCGGATCCAGGAGATGCCGTTCGACGCGGACGCTCACTGGGACTTCCTGCGACAGCAGTGGCGGCTGCTCGACGGCCCCGGTCCGGCCCCGGCCGCCGGCGAGCCCTCGACGTCCTCGACCCCCTCGGCGCCCTCTACATCGGCGATCCCTGCGAAGCACGAGCAGTTCCTTGACGTCCTCGACGCCGTGATCGAGGAAGGCCGCCGCGTGGAGCTGGCCGCCGCCCGGACCGACGGCATGATCTCCTACCGCCGGGTGCAGGCGTCCGCCGCGCGCCGCAGGTCCGCCCGGAGCGTCCACGACTTCCAGCTCATCGGCAGCCACCGCCCGCTCGTCGGCACCCGCCTGCACATCCGCGGCGCGCCGGACCTGCGCGGACGCGTCGACCTGCTGCGCGGCACCGTGATGACCGTCCGCTTCGAACGCCCCGTGGACCTCGACGCGATCCCCCGGGTGGGCGCCTTCGTCGAATCGCCCTCGACCATCCCGTTCGACCGGCAGGCGGAGGCGGTGCGGCTGCTCCGCCACGGGGGATCGGCCAACCCGTACCTGCTGGACGCCCTGGCCGCGCACCGGTTCCGCCCCTTCACCCCGCCGGCGGCCGAGCCCGCCCGCACGCTCGACGACAGCCAGCGGTCGGCGTTCCGCAAGGCGCTCGGGGTGCCCGACGTCGGACTGATCCTCGGGCCGCCGGGCACCGGCAAGACCCGCACCATCACCGAGATCGCCCGCGCCTGCGCGGCGACGGGCGAACGGGTCCTCGTGACCTCCTACACCAACCGCGCCGTCGACAACGTCCTGCAGGAGCTGCCCACCGACCTGGTGGTCCTGCGCGTCGGCCGCGAGGACGGCGTCACACCCGGCTGCGAGCATCTGACACTGGAGGAGCAGGCGGCGACGCTGCAGGGGGAGATCCTGCGCCGGACCGAGTCCGACTTCCGCTCCTACGCGTCCGCCGAACCGGGCCGGGGCGAGGCGGCCGGCTGGCTGCTGCAACTGGACGCCTCCATCCGCGCGCTCCGCGAGGCGGAGGCGGCCGAGCGGCGGGCCGGCGGCGCGTTCTGGACCCGGGCCGCCCCGCTCACCGCGCCGGCGGAGGAGCGGGCGCGCGCCGCGGCGGCCGCCGCCGACGGGCATCGCCGCGAGCTCGCCGGCCGTGACGCCGGCCTGGCCGCCCTGGCCGGCAGGCGGGACCGCGCCGACGCCCGGACCCGCTGGCCGCTCATCGGCCCCCTGCTGCGAGGACGGGCGGGCCGCCTCGCCGACGAGCACCGGCGGGAGCAGCTCGAACGCGAGCACCTCCAGGGCACGCTCGACACCGCCGTCCGGGCCAGGGAGGCCGCCCTCGACGAAGCCCGCCGGATCCGCGAATCCTCACCCGAACTGCTGAAACTCCGCGGCGCGCTGGACGACGCGAGCGCTGCGGCCCGCAAGGGCGCCGCGGCCGCGGCCGCCGACGCCGGCGAACTCCGCGCGCTGATCCACGGTGTTCCCGTCCCCGCGGCGCCCGGCCCCGCTCTGCCGGAACTCGACGGGTTCCGCGAACGGGCCGCGCGGGCCCTCGACCTGATGCGCCGCCGACTGGACCTGCTGGCCGAATGGCGCGGGCACCTGGGCAGCCGCACCGAGCAGCTCTACCCGGAGCTCGCCCGCTACGCCGACGTGATCGGCGCGACGTGCATCGGCGCCGCCACCACCGCCGCGCTCAAGGGGCTCGACTTCGCCCTCGCCATCGTCGACGAGGCCGGGCAGATCAGCACCCCGAACGTGCTCGTCCCGCTCGTGCGGGCGCGCCGCGCCGTCCTGGTCGGCGACCACAACCAGTTGCCGCCCTTCGTGGACGGGCAGGTGGCGCGCTGGGCGCGCGACGACCCCCGCGCACACGGCCTCGTCACCAAGAGCGCCTTCGAGCTGCTGTTCCCGGGCGTCCCCGAAGGGCATCGCGAGATCCTGCGCTACCAGCGGCGCATGCCACCGGTCATCGCGCGGTTCGTCTCCCGGCAGTTCTACAACGGCTTCCTGGAGTCGGACGTCGAGCGCCCGCACCGCGACGCGCTCTTCGACGCGCCGCTGGTGTTCGTCGACACGGCGGCCCTGCCGCAGCGGCAGCGCCGCGAGCGGCACCCCCGCCCGGACGAGCGGTGGGCCGAGAACGGCTACGCCAACGACGCCGAGGCCCGCGTCATCACCGACCTCGTCGGCCACTACGACGAGAGGGTGGCCGACTGGGCGGTGATTCTTCCGTACCAGGCCCAGGTCGGGCTGGTCACCGAGATGCTCGCCGGACGCATCGGCGACGACGAGCGGGCGGCCGCCGGGGTCGGCACCGTCGACTCGTTCCAGGGCGGCGAGCGCGACCTCATCGTCTTCGGCTTCACCCGCAGCAACGCCTCCGGCGCGATCGGATTCCTCAACGAACTCCGCCGCGCCAACGTCGCGTTCTCCCGGCCCCGCCGGATGCTGATCCTGGTGGGCGACTCCACGACCCTGACACGCGCCACCGACCCCGCCTTCCGGGACATGGCCGAGTCGCTGCTGCGCCACGTCCTCGACAACGGCGACCCGCGCGACGTCCGCGAGATCCGGCCGCTGATCGCACGGGAGGACGAACGATGAGGGATCCGCTCTACGACGCCGCCCGTGCCGTGGAGGACGCCGCCGCCCTCCCCGGCACCCGGCCCGTCCGCCTGCACCGGATCGCGCTGCCGCTGTTCGCCGTCGAGATCGACGCGCTCATCGAGGAGCGCCAGCCCTACGACCTGCTCGACCGGTTCGTCGGCCGCGCCATCGCCGAGGCCGGGCTGCGGACCGTCCCGGAGATCGCGGCCTTCCTCGGGCTGGACGAGGCGATGGTGGACCGCGTCCTGCGCTTCCTCGGCGGGGCAGGGCATATCGCCGGCCTTCCCGACGGGACGTTCGCCCTCACCGACCTCGGCGCCAGGTCCGTCCGCGACGACACCCGCTACGTGCCCAAGCGCGACAGGCAGAAGCTCTACTTCGACGGGGTGCTCGGCGAACCCCTCCCCGCCGCGTACTACGGGCGCAAGGTCGTCGTCTGGGACACGGCGCAGGCCACGGAGCAGAAGTGGCACCGCCTGATGAGCCACGCCTGCGCCTTCCGGAACGACGCTCTGCAGCGTCTCGCGGAGCGCCCCGACCGCCGGGACTTCAACGTGCCGGACGAACTCCGCGAGGTGGCCTTCCGGGCGCTCGACAACGCCTACCTTCCTTGCTACGTGATCCGGACGCTGACCCCGCGCGGGCCGTCCCTGCTGGCGTACTCCGCCGTCTCCGACACCCGCGACGAGCATCTGGAACGACTCTGCCTCGGCTGGCCCGCCCTCACCGGCACCCTCGGCTCGGGCGACTCCGGCGACGTCCGCGCCGAGTTCGGCGGCTGGCTCGCCGAGCGCGACATCGACCCGGCCCGGCTCCAATGGACCGACGCCGGGACCCTCCGCGTCACCCTGCCCGCCGCCCGCTTCGACGTCCGCACCGCCGCGGGCGCCCGCAAGGGGACGTTCCCCCTGGTCCGCGTCGGCTCCTATGTGACGTTCCGCAGCCACGTCCTGCAACTGTGGTGCGAGGACCCACGCCTGCGCCGCAAAGCCATCCTGGAACGCACGCTCAACCGCGTCACCGCCTCCCGGAAGCTCGGCGCCGACGAGGCCGAGGAGTTCCTGGGCCGTCTCAGCGTCCAGTTGGAGACGCCCTCCGTCACTGTGGACGACCTTCGGCGCTACGCCCACCACAGCGGCGAGACACCCTTGCCCTTCTGACCGGTGACGGGTGACGAGCAGTGCGACCTGCCCCGGCCGGGAACGGCGGAGCCGTCTCAGGCCGGCGGGGCGGGGCGGACCGTGAACCGCACGAACGGGATGTGCCGTCCGACCTCGCGGTAGTCGTCGACGCTGCCGTCGACGGCGAAGCCCATGAGCTTGCACAGTTGCCGGGCGGCGGTCGGATGGAGGGGGGCGTACCGGGCCATGATCTCGGCGCCCTCGTCGGTCGCGATGGGGGCGGCGGTCGCCTGGATCTTCTTCCCGCCTATCTGGAGAGTGACCTCGGGGGTGGCCATGACGTTGCGGTACCAGTCCGCCCGGGGACCGAATCCGGAGGCCGCCACGTAGCCGTCCCCGTCGTTCTGGACGACCTCGATCACGACCCGCCGCGGTAGGCCGGAAACGCGGCCGGTGTGCGTGAGCAGCATGATGCGGCGGCCCAGCAACGGCCCGAGCCCCATGCGGTACAACCGGATCGGCAACCGCCAGAGCCGGCGGCGCAGGCCGGTCGGCGGGGCGGGCCTCTCAATGATCTCCATGAGTCACTCCTCTTCGGGGTCGCGGTTCCGCGGGCGGCAGGATGCTGCCCGCGCCGAACCGGCGGCGCAGCAGCGGCGCGAACGCTTCGCGCATGATCAGGCGCTGGATGAGGCTCTGGGCGGCCACGGCGGGCCGGGTGCCGGGCACCAGGGACCGGGTGAACAGCTGCGCGTTGCGCTGCCGGCGGGACACCTCCGCGCGCATCCGCTCCTGGTAGCGGGTGAACGCGCGCACGTGGCCGCCGCCGGACGCCAGTTCCTCGGCGAGGACGTAGGCGCCCGCCATCGCCATGGACACGCCCTGCGCCGACACCATGGTCATGCAGCCGCAGGCGTCGCCGACCAGCGCCACCCGGCCGCGATGCCAGGCGGGCATCACGATCTGCGTCATCGTGTCCATGAAGATCGGCTCATCGGCGGGCGCCTCGGCCAGCAGCGACGGCGTGAGCCAGCCCATGCCGCCGAACACCGAGCGGAGCAGGCCGGGGCGTTCGGCGCGCGGCACGTTACCGGCGTGCGGCGACCTGAACAGGAACAGGGCGATCAGCTCGCCCGCCCGGCCGGTGGGGTAGACCACCACCTGGCGGCCGGGCTCGGTGTAGTGGGCCCTCGCCCGCCCCCAGGCGTACCGGTCGGCGACCGGGAAGCACGCCAGCCGGCAGCCGAGGTACCGGGCGAACTCCGGCTCCGGCCCGAAGACCAGTTCCCGCGTCCGGGAGTGGATCCCGTCGGCCCCCACCAGCAGGTCGAAGCGCTGCGTGCCGCCACCGGCGAAGTCGGCCTCGACCGCCGAACCGGTGTCGCGCACGGCGGTGACGGCCTCCCCGAAGCGGATCTCCGCCTCGCCCTCGACGGCGTCCAGCAGCGCGCCTTCGAGGGTGGTGTGCATCAGCGCGAGATGCGGTCCCTGAATGATCTTGTCCAGCAGCGGTGCGGTGAGCCGGGCCCCGGCGCGGCCGGTGCCGTCGACGAAGTCGACCGAGTCGACCGGCAGCCGGTGCGGAGCCAGCCGATCGACGATGCCCATGCGGCCGGCGACGTCGTACCCGGTGCCGAAGAAGTCGATCCCGTACCCGCCCAGGCGGCCGTGCGCGGCGCGTTCCACGACCACCGGCTCGATGCCGTGCCGGCGCAGCCAGTACGCCAGCGTGAGCCCGGCGACTCCGCCTCCGCTGATGAGGACCCTCACGCCTCCGCCTCCAGAAGTTCCCCCACCGCGGACAGGACGTCGCCGATCGGGAGGTCGCCGTCGATCATGTAGTGCAGCATCAGCCCGTCGATCGACGCGGCGATCAGAGTGGCCACGGCCGTCGGCCGGGCTCCCGGCCAGGCGGGATGCAGCTCCCGGAGCCGGTCCGCGATCTGCGCGCGGGCCTGGCGGAGCTCCTCGCGCAGCACCGCGCCCAGGGAGGGATCGCGCATCGCACCCATGATCAGCTCGGCGGCCAGCCGGGTCCCCTGCTCGTCGGCGGGGGTCCGGGCCAGCATGCCGCGCATCGTCTCCAGCGCCGCCCGCTCGTCCGGGGCCCCCAGGAGCTCGGTGAGCAGGGGGCCGATGACGAGGTCCGTGGCCTGCCGGAAGATCTCCGCGTGCAACCCCGCCAAGCCGCCGAAGTGGTAGTGGATCAAGCCCGGGTTGGTGCCGGCGCGTTCGGCCACGGCACGCGTGGACACGCCCGGCCACCCCTCCCGGCCCAGCAGCGCGATCCCGGCGTCCACCAGCTGCTGCCGGCGGCGATCCCCGCGCGGTGAAGTTGGTCGGTCGGCCAAGTTGGTCATACGAGCAAGTTAGCACAGCGGCACGCGGGCGTACGGTGTCCGCGGATTCTCCGCCGCACGGGGGCGGCGATACCGGCGGACGTCATGCCGTGGTCGGAGGACGGGTTTCGACCGTGGTCTGATGACCGGGAGACCCGGGCGGCCGAAGCTGGGCAGCATGACATCACAGACGGAGGCCGTCCCGGCGATCAGGGCCGAGGGGCTGACGAAACGGTACGGCCGGCGCACGGTGGTGGACGATCTGACGTTCACCGTCCGGCCGGGCGCGGTGACGGGCTTCTTCGGCCCGAACGGCGCGGGCAAGACGACGGCCATGAAGGCGCTCGTGGGGCTGGCGCGGCCGTCGGCGGGCACGGTGTCGGTCCTGGGCGCGCCGGTGGCCTCGCTGGTGCCGGACGCGCGCCGGATCGGCGTCCACATCGAGCCGTGCGGCGCGCACCCCGCCCGGTCGGCCCGCGCGCACCTGCGGGCGCTGGCGCTGGCGGCGGGACTGCCGCGCCGCCGCGCCGACGAGGTCCTGGAGATCGCCGAGCTGACTGAGGCGGCGCGCCGCCGGGTCGGCGCCTTCTCGCTGGGGATGCGGCAGCGGCTCGGCCTCGCCGCCGCGCTGCTCGGCGACCCGGAGATCCTGGTGCTGGACGAGCCGGCCAACGGCCTCGACCCGCAGGGGATCCGCTGGCTCCGGACGATGCTGCGCGAAAGGGCCGCGAAGGGCGGGACGGTGCTGCTGTCCAGCCACCTGCTCGCGGAGGCCGCGCAAACGGTCGACGACGTGGTCGTCATCGACCATGGCAGGCTGGTGCACGAGGGACCGATCAGTGAGGTGGAGTCGCTGGAGGACGTCTTCCTCGAGCTCACCGGAGGGGTGGAACGATGATCGGCCTGCTGCGCGCGGAACTGCTCAAGTCGTTGACGACCCGTGCCGTGTGGGGGTTCGCGGCCGGCGGGATGGCGTTCGCCGCCCTGAACGCGGTGCTCGTCGCCAAGGCGTCGGGAACGCTCGACGAGATACCGGAGAAGAAGGAGGCGCTGGCGGGGCTCCCCGTCCTCCTGCTGCTGTGGGGACTGGTCGGCGCGGCCGGCGAGTACCGCCACCGGACCGCCGCGCCCACGGCCCTGGTCGCCCGGCGCGGCCGCGGAACCGTCCTCGCGGTGCGGATCACGGCGTACGCGCTGACCGGGCTCGCGCTGGCGCTGCTGATCAACGCGGTCGCGGTCGGTGTGGCGCTGCCGCTGCTGGCGGGCCAGCCCGGCCCGGACCTGACGTCCGGCCAGGTGACCGGGGTCGTGGCGGGCAACGTCGGGGCGCTCGTGCTGGCGACGGTGTTCGGCGCGGCGCTCGGCGCGCTGATCCGCAGCCCGGTCGTCGGCGCGGTGGTGCTGCTGATCCTGGCCCTGGTGGTGCAGCCCCTGGTGGGCGGGGCCTGGGAGCGGGAGGGGAACCTCCTGCCGTTCGGCGCGGCGGGCGTCATGACGGGCGGAACCCACAACACGACGCTCACGGTCGCGGAGGCCGGCGCGGTCTTCGCGGTGTGGACGGTCCTCGCGGTGCTGGTCGCGGTCGCGTGCGAACGACGGCGCGACCTGGCGTGAACATCGCGGAGCGGATCCGGGCGGTGCGGGGCCTGCGGGCCGCGCACCGCCCGGTGCTGTTCGACATCGCGCTCGCCGCGGCGGCGACCTTCGTGGAAGTGGGGCTGCTGTTCAACGACGGCACCGAGGCCGTCCCCCTGCCGATCGCGGTGACCGTCCTGACCGGCGCGATGCTGCTGGCCCGCCGCCGGTTCGGTATCGCGGTGACCGCGGTGACGGCCGTGTCGGCCGCCGTGCTGACCGCGGCCGGATACTCGCCCGGAGGCGCGCTGGCCGTCGTCGCGCTTTGGTCGCTCGCCGAGACACGCGACCGGCGCGTCTCGCTCGCGGTGCTGGCACCGATGGCCGTGTTCCTGGAGGCCGACAGCGTCTGCAGCCCGCCGGTGTCGATCGGGGCGTGGATGCTCGGCGCCTACATGCAGACGCGCCGCCGCTACGTCCGGGCGGTGGAGGAGCGGGCCGCCACCCTCGAACGCGAACGGGAGCAGCTCGACCTGATCGCGGCGCAGCGCGAACGCGGCGCGATCGCCCGTGAACTGCACGACATCGTCGCCCACTCGGTGACGGTGATGCTGATCGGGGTCCGCGGCGCCCGCGACGTCCTGGAGACCGAGCCGCGGGTGGCCGCGGAGACGCTGGAGCGGGTGGAGACCAGCGCCGAGCAGAGCCTGGCGGAGCTGCGCCGGATCCTCGTCCTGCTGCGCGGGCAGGACCCGGCGGAGACACGGCCGCAGCCGTCGCTCGCGGACCTGGACGAACTGGTCACCGGATACCGCGCGGCAGGGCTGCCGGTCCGGCTGGAGATCGCCGGGGAGCCGCTGGAGCTGCCGAGCGGGGTGGAGCTGTCCGCGTACCGGATCATCGAGGAGGCGCTGACCAACGCGCTGAAACACGCCGGCGCGACACTGGTCACGGTACGGCTGGACTACGGCGGCACGGACCTGGAGGTGCGGGTGCACGACGACGGGACGGGAACCTCCGGCGAGCCGGGCGCCGACGGGCACGGCCTGGTGGGGATGCGGGAGCGGGTCGCGGTCCTCGGCGGCGAACTGGAGACCGGCCGGGCCCCCGGGGGCGGGTTCCGGGTCGCGGCGCGGCTGCCGTTCGGGGAGCCGGCGTGACGATCCGGGTGCTGATCGTCGACGACCAGGAACTGATCCGGATCGGCTTCCGGCTGTTCCTGCAGACCCGTCCCGACCTGGAGGTCGTCGGCGAGGCCGCGGACGGCCACGAGGCCGTCGCGCGGGCGGCGGAACTGCGGCCCGACGTCGTCCTGATGGACGTCCGGATGCCGCGGATGGACGGCGTCGAGGCCACCGCCCGCCTCACCGCCACAGCCCGTCCTCACTCAACGGACGAGTTCTCCTCGAACGACCGCCCGCCGCGCGTGCTGATCCTCACCACCTACGACCTCGACGAATACGTGTTCGGCGCGCTGCGCGCCGGGGCATCGGGATTCCTGCTGAAGGACGCGCCCCGCGAGCGGCTGCTGGAGGCGATCCACGTCGTCCACCAGGGCGAGGCGCTGCTGTCACCGTCGATCACCCGCCGCCTGATCGAGGACTACGCCGGACGCACCGACCCGGTCCGGCCGTCGCCGGACCTGCTGACCGCGCTGACCCCGCGCGAGCGCGAGATGCTCCTGCTCGTCGCCCAGGGCCTGTCGAACCAGGAGATCGCGGCGCGGCTCGTCGTCACCGAAGCCACCGTGAAGAGCCACGTGGGCAGCGTGTTCGCCAAACTCCACCTCCGCGACCGCGTCCAGGCCGTCGTCCTGGCCTACGAGCACGGCATCGTCGTCCCGGGCCGCCGCCCCGACCCCCAGTGACAGACCGCCGAGACGGGCGGGCGGCTCCTGCTCAGATCTTCCTGTTCAGATCGACGTCCGGAGGCGCCACATAAATGCGCGAACTGATCATGGCGAGCAGGATCGTGCCCTTCTTGTTGCGCGGCTTGAGCCACTCGATCGTCAGCTTGGAGTGGTCGTCGGCACGCTCCGCCCAGATTTCAGGATCCTGCTTCGAAAAGGCGTCTCGGCCTTCCTGCACGATCTTCCATCCCGCTGCGGGCAGCGCTTCGCGGACGCGTGCGTACCCTTCCCCGATCTCCTGATCCGGCAGCCCCCAGACGGACCAGGAGCCCGTCATGCTGTAGCCCTGCTCGACTCCCTGCGCCTCAGTACTGATCAACGCAGCGGGAGGATCGCCCTTCCCCTTTGGAAGATCGACCATCTCCCTGATGTCGGCCAGATGGGACTCCACCCGCGACCGTACCGTCTCCGGGTCGGCGACCTTCGGTTCGTATCCGATGTCGTTCATTCCATGGCACCCGCTCGTGGTCAGTGCGACGACGGCCAGCATCACCCTGGCCAAATGGGCTCGACGACCTTTCGGCAGCCTGTTCCTCATTGTGTCCCCGTGACCACCTTGGCCATGTTCCTGAGGCTGGTCGAGTTCTCGTCGAAGTAGGACGTGTGCGCCGCCGCGGGGTTGAACCCTTCTGTTCGCAGGCCGTAATCCAGCCGCCTGCCGCCGAACCCGGGATTGCCGGGCACCGAGGCCATTCCCAGGAACCGTCCGGGTAGCTCCGTGTGGTTTCCCCCGTAGGGGACGGGGTCACCGGGGGCTCGATCGGTGTAAACATGGTCGTCCCCGATCCCGAGGTCCGCCGCGCGGCCCGCTTCGACACCCGGACTTCCCGCGAAGATGATGTCGTCGGTGTCGAGATGTCCGTGGAGCGCGGCGGAGCCGATGACGGTGCTCCCGTAACTGTGGCCGATCATCGTCATATGGGTGGCGCCGCCCTGGTGGGCGGTGCGCGTCCCGTCGACGAACTGGTTCAGCAGAGGTGCTCCTTCGTCCGCGTAGTGCCGGAACGGAGCTTCGAGCGGAATGCTCTGAGGAGCGTCGTATCCGAGCCAGGTGACCGTGGACACGGACTCGCCCTGGTTCATCTGATGCGACGTCAGCCACAAATCATTTCCGCGATTCAGGCCGGTGCCTATTCCGGCGAGGTCCGCATAGGTGCCGGGGACGTAGACGGCGGTGTGGGCGGCGGTGTCGGGGTTGCCCCTGGCGACGATGGCGTGGCCGTTGCCGCGCGTGTCGAATTCCAGCAGGTAGCCCTCGGGTAGGTTCCTCTGGCCGGCCATGTCCAGGTTGGTCTGGATGGCGTCCATGCCTTTCAGCTGCCCCGCGAGCTTGTCGTGCTCGTCCTTCCAGATCTGGTAGAGCGGGTTGGTCACCGGTCCGGTCGGGCCGCTGAGGAACTGCTCGGGCGGCTTTCCCATGGCGGTCAGGCGTTGCTGGACGTCCGCGTGCGTTTCGTGGAGGACGAGGCGGTTCGCCTGGTCGCGGACATCGGAGGGAAGGCCGTCCAGCGCGCCAATCCTGTCCGGATGCGTGGTGATGTACTCCTGGCGCTGCTCCGGGGTGAGGCCGCGCCACCATTCCGCCGTCTTCTTCGGGTCCTTGCCGTCCGGGATGCGGAGCCTGAGGCCGGAGTCGGCGAGCCCGGCCACGAGCCGCCCGTCGTTGCGGGCGTCCAGCCACGTCCTCGCCGTCACCCGGAGGTCGGAGGTGGTGGCGAGTTTCGCCAGCGCCGCCGCGTACCTCTCGTCGATCGCGGTCGCCTGCGTCACCGCGCGGCGGATCTGGTCGGCGATCGTCTGCGCCCGGGCCCGGTTGTCACCGCCTTGGCCGCCGAGGGCCAGGCCGCCGGTGCCGGTGGCGGTGCCGCCGCGCCGCATGGGCGGCGAAGCCGGATAACCGACCCGACCGTCGGCGCTGACGGTGAAGCCGAGTCGGGCCGCTTCGGCGAGGGCCTGCCGCAGGGATTTCTGCTGGACGCCGAGTTCCGCGGACATCGAGGCCAGCAGTGTCCGGACGTCCCCCGACTCGGCCATCCCGTATTCGAAGTTCCGGCTCAGCCGGGTCAGGCGCTGGAAAGCCGCCTCCGCGTCCTTTCCCTGCCACGCGCCGTGCAGAGGCGCAAGCAACCGGCGGTCGGCGGTGTCCCGCCCGGCCTCCAGGTCGTCCATCAATCCGCCCCAGCCGTCACCGGCGGCCTTCACGGGCCCCAGGTCCAGCTTCTGGAGCTGCTCCATCGACACCACGTCAGCCGCCCGCCTTGAAATTGAGCAGCTCGTTGAAGTTCTTGTTCATCCCGGCGACGAGCCCCTGCTCCGTCGCCTCGTCGTTGCCGGCGTTCGTCCGGAACGTTTCGGCGATCGACCAGCATTCGCCGCGCAGCGCGCCGAGTCTTTCGTCCCAGGACTGGACGACTTTCGCCAGTGCGCCCGCGAACGCGAAACCGTCCGCGCCGGCCGCGACACCCTGCTGGGCGTGCTCCAGCTTCTTCAGCGACTTCTGGACGTGGTCGCCCAGGGCGTCCGCCGACGTGCCCGTCTTCCGCAGATGCGCAGGGTCGAACCTCCGAGTCTCGGTCACCGGATCCCTTCCTGTTCAGGCCCTGCGGCCGACTCTTCGCCGGCGGCTCACGATGAGAAGTGCGGCGGCCAGCCCGGCGACGACCAGGCTTGCGCCCGCCGCTCCGGCGACGATCGTCGACACCGCAATTCCGCCGGAGTCCCTTTCGGGGTTCGCCGCCGCCACCGGTTGCCGGGACGGCGCTCGGTACGTGGACGCCTTCCACCGGTCGAACGCCTCGTAGACGGGATTGGGCGCGCCGGGCGGAACCGGATACTTGGCGGGGTCCATTGCGCCGCGGACGAGAATCACTCCGTAGCCGGTTCGCGGGTCCCATTCCCTGTCGCCGACCGGCATGGCGGTGGCGAGGATCCGCTGCACGACCGTCCGTCCGGACATGCCGGGATTCCGGGACCGGATCAGGGCCACCGCCGCCGACGTCAGGGCGGCCGCCCCGCTGGTTCCCGCGGAGTCGGGGTAGTAGGTGCCGTCCTTGCCCACGAGCCCCATCTGCGCACCGGGCGCCGAGACCGTCACGTAGTTCTGGGCCTTGGTCTTGGACCACGGCTTCGTCGCCTTGGTCACCGCGCCCACCGCGACCACTCCCGGACATCTCGCCGGCAGTTCGGCCGCCCCCGCGCCTTTCTCGGCGTTGCCGGCGGACGCGACCAGCACGACATCATGCTCGATCGCGTAGCCGATGGCGGTCAGCAGTCTGGCGGGGCACCCGGCGGAGCGTTCGCCGAACGACATGTTGACGACCTTCGCGCCATGATCGACCGCGAAGCGGATTCCGTCCGCTATCTCGGTGGCGTCGCCGCCCTTGTCCTGGCCGGTGTTGATCCGTACCGGAAGGATCTTCGCCTCCGGAGCCAGGCCGACGTAGCCGGTCGTCCCGCCGCCGCGTCCCGCGATCAGGGCCGCCATCGACGTCCCGTGCCCGTGGCCGTCGGAGTCGACCTGCCCCGCGGTCTTCCCGCCGGTCGTGTCCAGACCGGGCAGGACGGCTCCGGAAAGCTCCGGGAGGTTCGCGTCGGTGCCGGTGTCGATCAGGCCGACCGTGACTCCGGCGCCCCTGCTCAGCGGCCACACCGTGCCCTGCACCGACCAAGCGTGGAACCACCACTCGTCGCTTCTCGGGCGCGGCGCGGCCGATGCGGGTGATGTCATGGCGGTCCAGGCCGTCACGAGCGCCACCGCGCCCGCGCAGACGCGCCGGCTCCATGCCGGGGGAGTCAATCCGTCCACTCGATTCGCCGCTCATCGGCGGCCGGGGTGGCGGTGTCGCGCGACTCCAACCGCTCCAGCCGGGCGAGGACCCTGCGCAGCAGGGCCTCTTGCTCGGTCGGCTCGTCATCGGAGGCCTTCTCGGGTTCGGGGGGCTTGGACGCCACTTCGCCTATGACCTCCGGCGCGACCTCTCGATCGTCGTACCAGATGTCCTGCTCGGCGAGCCACGTTCTCCGGTTGTGCTCCCTGGAGCCGTCTCCTCCGCGCCCTGAACCGCCGGGAATTCCCACGCCCGGTGCGCCTGGACGGCCTGCCGGCGCCGTCCCGCCCGTCGCGCCGCGCGCGGGTGCCGCTCCAGGACCGCCGGCGCCGGGCAGGAGCCCTGGGCCCACACCTGTCGCCCCGCCGGAAACACCACCTCCGCCCCCGGCGACGCCTCCGGGGAGACCGGACCCGGCCGGACCGCCGCCCGCACCGAGCCCGCCGCCGGGGCCGCCCCCGCCGGACGGGCCGGAGCCCGGCAGGCCGCCGGCGCCGCCGGACGTCCCGAGGCTGGCCAGGTCGGTGCCGTCCGGGCCGTCGAACTGCTGCGCGCCACCGATGCCCGGCGACCCGCCGATGTCCGCGCCACCGAGAACCCAGCCTGGACCAGCGGCGGAGCCGTGGGCGCCGCTACCCGTCTCCTGGGAGCCCGCTGATCCGGATACGCGCCCACTGCGCTCATGGCCGGGAGCACCGGGAACGGTGCTCGACCTTTCGCCGGTTGGTCCGCCGGCCCTCACGGGAGAGCCGTAGTCCGATTCCGTGGGGCGGGTCTCCGGCAGGCCGGTGGAGATGTCGGCGGGGATGGCGTTCCAGGTCTGCGTGGCGCGGGCGTTGGCGCCCTGCATCCACTGGCGCGCCTCGTCGACGGTCTTCGGAGTCGGCATGCTCTGCTGGTACCAGGCCAGGTAGCTCGTCCCGTGGGTCTTGACGGCGTTGCCGACCTCCGACGATCGGGAGGAGATCTCGAACGCGGCGGCGAAAAGGTCCCTCAGTTGGTGTTGGGCGGCATTGGACGCCGGTCCCTTCCACGCGTCCGCGAGGTCATGAGCGAACTTGCGCAGGTCCGTCATCGCCTGGTCGTAGGCGTTCGCAAGGTCCACGTAGCTCTGGCCGGAGGCGGTCACCGCCGCGGGGGCGGTGCCGCGGAGCAGCGACGTGATCTCTTCCTTGGACGTGTACGAGGCGGGCGATCCGGACGGGATGCCGCCGCGGAGCGAGGAACTCTGGTGCTCGGTCATCGTTACCGGCCCGCCTCCGGCCAGGTCGGCCCGGGGCCGGGCACGGCGGTGCTCGGACGCTCGCCGGCGGTCGGGACGGACGGCGGCGCCCCGCTCAGCAGCCGGTCGAGTTCGCGGATCTTCGCCTCGATCGCGGCCTCGTGCTTGTCGTAGACGTTCGCCGTCGCGTACAGCTTCTTGACCACGGCCTGCATCGAGTGGATGAACCGCAGGTGGTGGTCGCTGATCGCGGCGTGGGCGGTGGACGCGGTACCGGCCAGCTGGACGGCGGCGTCCCAGCGTCCGAACGCCGAGGCCGGTGCGGAACCTGCGGCGCTCAGGTGCGCCGTGGCCGCGGAGATCATGGTCTCCAGCCGGCTCTCCAGCCGCCGCGCGAGCGATGTCAGGTCACCGACGACAAGGTCGGGCCCCGTGCTTTCGAGTCCGGGCCAGGCGCGCGCGTCTGGTGGCAGCCCCGAACGTGTCGGCGGCACAAGTACCTCCATGGAGGGAACGAGGAAGTAGCGGAAGCGCGGGGACTTGACCAGACATCTTTCACCATGGAACACCATTCGTCAAAGCATTGAGCTGCAGTTCTGCCGCCGGTAGTTAGTGAGGCTTTTGAAGGTATCGACGCATAGATCCTGTCGAGATCCGTTTTGTGCAGGTAGCGCCCCCTCCGACTCGGCCGTCTCGTTCCGAGTCCCCCGGTTTGCGGCATTGGGCCCATGGCGTATTGGGGATTTCGGCTCGTCCGGGCGGGCGGCCGGCACGGGGCAGCCAGCGCGGGGCAGCCAGCACCGGTCGGCCGGCGGGTGGCCGACGATGGGGAGCGGCAAGGGCGGGCGGGACGGCCCGGCCCCCAAAGGAGGACGGGCCGTCGCGGATCGTTCGTGGCTCAGCCGGTGCAAAGGCCTTCGGCCTTTTCGCGGGCCGCGAGTTTGGCGATGCCGGCCTTGCGCGCGTACCGGTAGTCGGCGACCGCGGCCTTGTCCGGGACGAACCGCCATTGCCCCTGCTCGTAGAGGAACTTGTAGGAGAACACGGCGATGGAACGGGAGACCCGGACGGTCGCGGTGTCCCCGGAGACCCTGACCTTCTCGATCGTGAACCGCAGGCCGGTCGCGGACGGGCACAACTCGTGGAGCTTCTCGTAGTCCGCGCGGGAGATCATGCGCCGGCCCGCTGCCGTCCACAGGTCCCACGCCTCGCCGTACTCGCCGGCGGCATAGGCGTCGAACTCGTCTTGCGCGGCCGTCCGGACGGCGGCCTCGGTCTTCGGCTGCGCGGCCGGCCGCGCAGGTGACGCGGCCGGCGGCGCACTCGACGGCGCCGTGGCGGAGGCGGGGTCGCCGTCCCCGCACGCGGTGAGGGACGACACGAGTAGAAGGGGGAGTAGGGCAGCAAGTCGACGCAACGTGGACTCCAGAGTCAAGGTGAGGTGGGTGTACGACGTACCGAGAGCGCGCGGCATCAGCTCATTCCAGGATGAAATCGAGTTCTGCGGCGACGTCCTCGAAAATCGTCAGTACCGTTCGTGAGAACCAGTTCTCGTAGGGCTCCGCGGAGAGCGGCGGGGGCACTGCCTTTTCGTAGACTTCCGCACTGATGATGTCCGCCCGGCGGAATGTAGAGCCCTTTCCGTGTTCCCTGTAGGCGCGCGTCCAGTCCGGCCGGGGATCCACTGTGATCATATGGTCGACCAGCATGGCGACCCGCTTCGTGACGGCACTGGAAATGTCCCCGACGATGACCTCCTGCTCATCGGCGTCCGGCTCGGCCCCGGTCCATCGGACGGGGCGCTGGACCACCCGGTAGACCGCGTATTCCAGTGCCGTCCGCAGGCTCGCCGCGGGACGCAGGTCCTTGTACTCGTCGGTGTGCCCCTCTGACAGGCGCCGCGTCAGCGCCTTGATGCTGCTCCAGTGCTTCTTCGGCGCCTCGGCGGAGTGGGTGAGCCCGAAGGTGCCGCGCCACCGGGTGTGGGATGCCCGGGCCGCCTCGGCGACCGCGTCCGTCAGCTGCCCGCTTTTGTCGACGGGGCGCGCCGGCCCCGTCTCGGCCCGGACCGCCTCCTTCGTGAGCGCTTCGAGGAGCCCGTTGAGCTGCCGCATCGTGCGCCGGGACGCCTTCGGCCGGAGCGGGTCGACCCGTTCGGGATCGAGGACCTGCTCGATGCCGCCGACGAAGTAGCGCGCCTCGTCCAGGCGGCGGCGCAGTATCCGTTCCGCCAGCCCGAGTTCTTCGCGGATCTCGCCGAGCACGTTCTCGGCCGAGCCGAGGACGTGCCTTTCGCGGTCGCGGAACGAGCCGAGGTTGTCGCCCTTGACGAGGTCGAAGTGGGTGAACAGGAAGAACAGCTTCTCGCCGTTCCCCGTGGCCGCCGCCGTCCGCATCACCGCGACCGGTGCCGCCTGCATCGGCTGCTGGGCGTTGTCGACGAGCATGACGGCGTCGACCTCGTCCAGGCGCTTGCGCAGGGGAGTGGACACCTCGGCGACGGACCCGGGGGTGTGCCCCAGCCCCTCTCCGTCGATGAGGACGAGCCGGGGCTCATGCTCCGCCCAGAGCGGCCGGAACGGCCCCGCCGCCCGGATGCCGTTCACCAGGGGGGTCAGGAGCCGGCCGAAGAACGCCGCCCGGTTGCTGGAGAACCTGGTGACCGCGCGCAGGAACTCGGCACGGTCGGCGCACTCCCAGGACCAGGACACCGGCCATCCGTCCGGGGCGCGCCGCAGGTCGCCCTCCGTCAGCAGCGCGAAGCGGTCCTCGATGTCGTTGAGGAACGCGTCGACGATCCGCGCGCAGACGTCGGAGCGCCGCATGCGCGTCTCGAGTTCGTCCTCGATGTACTCCTCGAGCGGCCGGTCCTCGTGCCCGGGTCCGGTCGTGTCCTGCCGGACGGCGGTCAGTTCGGTCGCGACCGCGTTCTGGACGGCGCGTACTGCGTTCTGGACGAGTGCCGTCGTGCGCGGGTCCACCGTGCGCGAAGCCGGTCCGGCCGATCCGGCCGATCCGGCAGGTCCGGCCGGTGCGGTCGCCGGATCGCCGTCCATCTCGTCGTCATCGTCGTCCGGTTCGTCGTCGATGTCGTCTGGCGGCGCGGCGTCCGGGAGGGCGGCCCGGCCGAGGAGGTAACTGAACCGGTAGCGCTGGCTGACGTGGTCGAGCAGCCGGTTCTGGACCACCTCCCGGGGACGGCTCTCGAAGACCGCCCGCGCCGCCTCCCAGACGTTGTCGCGCAGATGGTCGGCGATCTCGTCGCGTCCGGCGAACGTGACGGCGGCGCGGAACGGCCCGTCCGCCGTGAGGACGATCTCGGTGTCGGCCACGGTGGTCTTCGCGGTCGACGTGGACGGGAACCGCTCGGTCTCCGGGTCCGTGCCGAGCAACTGCCGGACGACCGTCGTCTTCCCCGCCCCCGTGGTGCCGAGAAGGAGCACGTGCCGGTATCCCTCGGCGGCCCCGGGGAGCGCCAGCAGTTCGTCCCGCAGGGCGAGGGAGTCCCCGGGCGGGGTGGGCGGGGCCGGTGCGGCCTCGCCGCCCGCGATGGCGTGTGCGGCGAGCCGCCATCGTCGCTCCACCGCCTCCGCGAGATGGTCGGGCATCCGCCAGTGGCCGAGGGTGTGCGGGGCGGGGACGGGTTCGGGCAGCGGGACCGCGTCCGCCAGTTTCCAGTGGACGAGCCGCTTGTCGGCCCAGGGCCCGCAATCGCATGACCCTTCGTCGCAGACGTCCGCCACCCGTGCCACGGCCACGATCTTGTTCCGTTCCGTGCACAGGGCGTCGAGGCTCTGCGGCGAGCGGCCGGTCAGCCGGCCGGTCAGCCGTCTCAGATCATCGTCCATGGTCGCGCCCGCGCAGATGGCGATCCAGCCGCGCTGGTCCGTCGAGTAGGGGCGGTTGTAGACGGTCTGGTGGCCATGGGCGATCGCCCATGCGGCCGGCTGAGGAACCGTCAGGGCCCAGGAGAGTTCGGACAAGTCACATCCTCGGGGTGTGGTCCACGCCAGGACCAATTCAGGGGGTTGTGGTTGCGGAGGCGGCCGGTGATCTCGTCGCGGCCGGCGAAGGTGACGGTGGCGTGCACGTTCCCGCCCGGGTCAGCGGTTGCCGAGGGGGATGGTGACGCCCCCGGACCACATCGAGTCGTGCATCTCGATGGCCTTCAGTTTTGTGCCGCGCGGGACGTCGTAGATGAGCTGGCCCTTGACCGAGTTGCCGGGGTTGATCTGCTGGAGGAAGGACTTGCTGTCCTTGTCGGTCCACAGCGACGCCTCGGGGTCGGCATCGAACTCGCGGCCCTTGGTGTCGATGAGCGTCTGGTTGCCGTTGGTGAACGTCCGGGCCTTGTCGCCGATGTTCTCGACGGTCACGCTGATGATGACGAACTGGCCCTGAGCGGTGTCGCCGAAGTATTCGTTGCCGACCTTCTTCACGCCCTTTTTCACCTTGGTGACGGTGAAGGAGAACTTCCCGTCCCGGTAGGGGCGGCCTATCCCGTTCGTGACCTTCTTCTCGCCGGCCGTCTTCTTCGCGGCCGGCTTCTCTCCACCGAGCGGCTTCTTCTCCGCCGGCTTCGTCTCGGCGGCCCGGGACGGCGAGTCCGTCGGCGCGGAGGGGTCGGACGCGCTGGCCACGATCGCGACGCACGATCCCATCAGGAACAGTCCCGCGAAGGCGCCGATGACCGCGTAAAGGCATCCCTTCCCGTTCTTCCTCGGCGGCGGAACGGCGAACGGCGGCATGGGCGGCGGGGGCGGCGGAGGCGGCGGGATCCGTCCGTGGCCATAGGGCGGCTGATGGGGGTTCATGTCGTTCTCCAGAAGGTTCAGGCGGCGAGTTCGCCGGGGGTTCGGGGGGAGGTCTCGTGCCATGCGCGCAGGAAGGCGCCGGCGAGGCCCTCGGCGCGGGCGGCGCAGTCGAAGGGTTCGGTGGCGTTGCGGCGGGCGATGGACGCGAGGGAGTCCGCGGTCTCGTTGAGCGGATGGCCGGAATGGCCCTTCACGTGCTCGAACGCCAGTCCGGGACGTCCGGCGACGCGGCGGGCCAGCCGGACGAGGGACGGCGGGGCGCCGCGGCGGGGCCGCAGGTCGTAGCCGTCCGGCAGCAGGCCGGTGTCGCCGCGCCGCCACGCCCGCAGGAAGCGCAGCGCCGGCCGGCTGTCGAGCAGCAGCGTCAGGTCCGGGCCGCCGTCCCCGGCGCGGTCGCCGTCCCCGATGCGGTCGAGCAGGAGGCCCACGGCCCGCAGTTCGCTGACCAGGACCCTGCTGGGTCCGGTCGGGTCCTGCGGGCCGAACGTCCAGCCGCGCATGCCCCACCGGCCGTCGCTGACGACGTAGCCGAGGCCGCAGGTGCCGCGCTTCCAGCTCGCGTCGGTGGCGGCGACGAGCGGGCCGGACGGCCACCCGGGCACCCGCCCCTGCACCGGCGTCCGGCCCCGGGCGGGGGGCGGCGGCAGGTGCGGGCAGTCCGGGTGGTGCTCCCCAGTGTCGGCGTAGTGCTCGGCCTCACCGGCGAGCATCTCCGCGATCGGGTCGTCGCCGTGCCGGACGGCGGCGAAGCACAGCCACAGCAGCCGGCGGGCGACTCCGCAGCACGCGCACATCGGAGCCCGCGTCGCACAGGCGCGTAACCGCTGGGTGCGTGCGGCGAGGTCCGCAGGCATCCGTCCCTGCGCGTCGTCGAACTCGCGCAGCGGCATCGTCGGGACGTACACGGGTCGTCACCTCCGCTCTCTGGCCTGGGGAGAGGGCGACGCTGCCGGCATCGCCCCGGGAGTTGGCTGTACACAGCAAACCACATCACATGCTGTGAACGCAATCAACATGCAAACTGATACGATCAAGTGTGCGATGGAGCTCTATCGGTGGTGGAGACGTGAATCAGATCAACCGCCGTGATAGGCACTAGGGTGATGCCGACCCTGAACGTCGGCTGAAGGGAGCGCTGGTGCCGAACGATGCGACGGTGACCGCGGCGGACATCGCCCGCCTCGCGGCGGTGGGCCGCGCGGCCGTGAGCAACTGGCGCCGCCGCCACGACGACTTCCCGCAACCCGTCGGCGGGACGGCGGTCAGCCCGACGTTCTCCCTCGCCGAGGTGGAGGACTGGCTGCGCGGCCAGGGGAAGCTGTCCGACTCGCCCGTCCGCGAGCGCGTCTGGCAGACCCTGCGCACGGCGGCCTCCGAGGGCCGGGACCTCGCCGACGTCCTCACCTTCGCCGGCGCGTTCCTCCTCCACCTGCGCGCCGACCCCTCCCGCTGGGACGAGCTGGCGGACGCCCCCGACGACAAGGTCGCCGGCGCGCTGCCCGAGGTTGTCCGGGCCCTGCCCGGGGGAGTGGAGGCGGGCCCCGGCCTGACACCGCCGTCCGCCGTGCCGCTCGTCCGCGCCCTCTCCCAGCTCGTGGACGAGCTCGGCGCCGCGGACACGTTCGAGTTCCTGCGCACCCGCTACCTGGAGCACCACAGCCGCCGCGTGTACCTGACGCCGGAGCCGGTCGTCCGGCTGATGCTCGAACTCGGGGGCCCGGCGCGCACCGTCCTCGACCCCGCGTGCGGGACGGGCAGCTACCTCAAGGCCGCCGACGAGGTGTTCAAGGACGTCGAGCAGCTCCTCGGGCAGGAGATCGACGACACGACCGCGCGCATGTCCGCGATCCAGCTCGCGCTGCGCGGCGCCCCCGCCGAGGTCTGCCCGGGCGACTCCCTGCTGGCCGACGCCTTCCCCGGGCGGACGGTCGACCTGGTCGTCTCCAACCCGCCCTTCAACGACCGCGGCTGGGGCTACGAGCAGCTGACCGGCGACCCGCGCTGGGAGTACGGGCTGCCGCCGCGCATGGAGTCGGAGCTGGCGTGGCTCCAGCACGGCCTCGCCCATGTCGAGCCAGGGGGGCATGTCGTCCTTCTCATGCCTCCCGCCGTCGCGAACCGTCGTTCCGGACGCCGCGTCCGGTCCGAGTTGCTCCGCCGTGGGACGCTCCGTGCCGTCATCGGCCTGCCCTCGGGCGCGGTGCCGAACATGGCGGTCGCGCTGGCGGTGTGGGTTCTGCGCCGTCCGTCCCCTGGCGGCACCCCGGCCGACGACGTTCTGATGGTCGACACGTCGGCCGACCCCGGCAACTTCCGGAAGACGGCCCTGGACGCCTGGCGCCGTTACGAGAAGGGCAAGCCCCCCGGGACGGACGCGAGCGTCGTCGTACGCATCATCGATCTGCTGGACGACGAGGTGGACCTCACCCCTGCCCGCTACCTTCCGCAGCGGAGCGCGCCCACGGCGGAAGGCTCGTTCGTCGCCGCCCGCGAACTCCTGGAGGCGAAGGCCGCGGAACTTCCGCGGGCGGTCGCCGAACTGTCCTCCCTCACTCAGGCCCGCGCGCGCGCCGACGTCCCCATGACGACGGTCGGCGAACTGGCCAAGGCGGGCGTGCTGCAGATACTCCGTCCTCCCGCCAAGGTGCGGATGGGCGAAGGGAACGTGCCGGTCCTGACCCTGGACGACGTCGCGCTGGGCGAGGAGCCCACCGGCACGGCCGCACCGGACGACGAGCATGTCCACGTCGCGGCCGGCGATGTCGTCGTGTCGCTCGCCGCCCGCCATCCGGTGGCGCGCGTCATCACCGGGGAGGGGCCGGTGCTGGGCCCCGGCCTGGCCCTGGTCCGCGCGGAACCGTCCCGGTCCGACCCCGATTTCGTCGCCGGATGGCTGCTGCTCGGCGCGCAGGGGGCCCGGCTCCGCAGCTCCACCTCGTCCGCCCGCTTCGACGTCCGGCGCGCCCGCCTGCCCCGCCTCGGCCTGGACGAGCAGGCCGAACTCGGGCGCGCGTTCCGCAGGCTCACCGACCTGGAGGCGGCGCTCCGCGACACCTACCGCCTCGGCGCCGACGTCCTGCGCCTCGGCCTGGAGGGGCTCGGCGCGGGCAGCCTGCGCCCGTCCGGCTGAGGCCGGCGCGCCCCGATGTCCGCCGCCGGTACGCTGCTGCCTGCACGGGGCAGTGGAGGTGGGCGGTGCGGCGGGGCGATCTCCTCGGAGAGCGCGAGCGGTACGAACTCGATCAGGCGATCGGGCGCGGCGGGATGGGCGAGGTGTGGCGCGCCTACGACCGCTTCCTCGACCGGCGCCTGGCCGTCAAGTTCACCCGCGTCGCGGACGAGGCGCTCGTCGGGCGGTTCGAGCAGGAGGCGCGGAGCACGGCCTGGTTCGAGCACCCCGGCGTCCCGACCGTCTACGACTTCGGCAGCCACGACGGATGCTTCTACCTGGTCATGCAGTACGTCGAAGGCACGACGGTGGCCCACGTCCTGGACGCCGAGGAGAGACTGTCCATCCCGTGGGCCTCGCTCATAGCCGCCCAGGTGTGCGCTGTACTGAACGTCGCGCACCAACGCCCGCTGGTGCATAGGGACCTCAAGCCCAGCAACCTGATGCTGTGCCTGGACGGCTCGGTGAAAGTCCTCGATTTCGGTGCCGCGGTGGGTCTCGGGCCGGGCGACGTACGGCGGACCACCACCGGCCTGGGGGCGCCCTACACGCCGGGCTACACGGCCATGGAGCAGGTGTACGGAAGCCCGAGCCCGCAGAGCGACCTGTACTCGCTCGGCTGCGTCCTCTACGAGATGCTCACCGGCCGCCAGGTCTTTCTCGGGACGACGCCCTACGAGGTGCTGCGCCGCCATGAGGACGAGGCTCCGACCCCACCGAGCGTGCTCAACCCCGATGTTCCTCCGGCGCTCGACGCACTCGCCCTTCAACTCCTCGCGAAGCAACCGGGCGACCGTCCGGTGAACGCCGACGAGGTGTACCACCGCCTCCTGCAATTCGTCTCGTCACTGCACCCGCTCCCAGGGATCGTCGACGCGATCGCCCCGCAGCACCTGTACGCCGCCGCCGTCAGCCGGATCCGGATAACGGGCACGGTTCCGGTAGCCCGCCCAGAAGAACCGGTGGAACTGCCCACGTTCGACGAGGTCGTCCAAGCGCGCGCGGAGGCAGCCGAACTGGCCGGCGCGGGACGCTTCACCCAGGCGGCCGAACTGCTCTCCGACCTGACCGAACCCGCCCGGCTGGCCCTGGGCGACGACGACCCCGAATACCTGGGCCTGCGCCTGGACCTGGCCGACGTCCTGTTCCAGGGCGGCGACTACCGCCGAGCCGTCCACGCCTACCGCGCCGCCGCCGTCACCCTGTCGGAGTTCTACGGACCCGACGACCCGCACGTCCTGAACTGCCGCGAGCAGGAGGCGGTCAGCCAAGCCCACCTCGGCGCCACCGGCTCGGCCCTCACCCACCTGCAAGAACTCCTGGACGACCTCTCACCCGGCAGCCCCTACGACGCGTTCACGCTGCGCGTCCGCGAACGCATGGCCCGCCTCAAACTGGCCGCGGGCCGGACGGACGAGGCCCGCAGGGAACTCACCGAACTCCTGGCCGACCTGACGAGCCGCTACGGCGACGGCCACCCGCAGGCGGACGGCCTGCGCACCCTTCTCTACGACCTCACCCAGGCAGGAACGGGCTAGGCGACCCCGCATACGACACGTACAGGTGGTCCCGCGCCCGCGTAGCGGCCACGAACAGCAGGCACCGCTCCTTCTGGACGTCCTGCGCGTGCGCCTTCGGGTCCTCGTCCTCCGGCGTGATGGCCTTCGCCGCCGGAAGCGAATTCTCATCGGCCCCGATAACGGCGATGCACCTGAACTCCAGGCCCTTCATCTTGTGCATGGTCCCGACCTGGACGCCCGGCGACTTGCTGGGCACCTGATACGCCGTGATGCCCGCTTCCTTCAGCCGTTTGGCGGCCTTCTTCGCCATCCACCCGTACCGGTGCGCGACCCCGATCGCACTGAGCTCCACTCCGTCATCGAGCCAGCCCTGGACCTGGGCGACCAGCCCGTCCATTTCCGCGTCCGAATCCGGATACGCCTTCACCACGGGCCGCCGCCCGTGCATCGGCGACCGGTACCCGTCGAGCGTGTCCGCCGAGTCATCGAGCCCCTGCGCCGGCGCGAGCCCCAGCAACGGCACCGACCATGCCAGGATCTCCTGCGTGGTCCGATAGTTGATCTTCAACTTCGTACTGCGACCCCGCACATTGATGCCGAGACTGGTCAGTGAGACGTGGCTGTCGTAAATCCGCTGGTGCGGATCACCGACGACGAACAGATCGTCCGGCCCCACCGCGACGAGCCGCCGCAGCAGCCGCCACTGCGCCGTATGGATGTCCTGCGCCTCATCGATGATCACATGGTCGTATTCGGGGCCGTCCACCCGTTCGGCCGCCTCATTGGCCAGCTGGTGGAACGTCGACTTCCCCTCTTTCGCCAGCCCGTCCACCACATGCCCGATGGCGCGCCACACGACCGCCCGCTGCGCCTTCCCCAGCGGCACCCCGCGCCCGGCCCGCGTGCAGGCGAGGTATTCCTCCTCGCTCTCCAGCCTCTGCGCCAGGACGATCTGCTCCCATTCCCGCTCCAGGAACGTCGGTGAGAACGGCGTCCCCTCCGCCGCCTCCTCCCACAGCGGGTCCTTCACCTCCGCTCCGGCGATACCGGGCCGGTGATGGCGTCCGACGATCGAGTACGACAGCGAATCCACGTGCTGCACATGGATCCGTTCGCGCACTTCCGGATCGTCCACGAGCAGGTCGATCTGCTTTTGCAGCGCCTCCGCCAAGTTCCGCGTGAACGTCGTCAGCAGAACACGTCCGCCCTTACCGGCGAGGAATTTCGCACGGTGCAGCGCGGTGACGGTCTTCCCCGTCCCGGCCCCGCCCGTGACCTGGACGGGACCGCTGTACGACGGCCGGAGCGCGACCCGGCGCTGCGTCGGATGCAGGAAAATGCGCCAGGTGTCGAACGGGTGGGCGAGAATATCCCGCAGCTCTTCCGGCCCATTGATGAAGACGACCTGCCCTGGCGTCCGACGCATCGCCGTCACCAGGTCATCCGGGTCGACGGCGGCCGGCTTCTCCTCAGCCGGCAGGCACTTCGCGACCTCTTCCCACGCCTGCTGGACGTTCATGCCCTGCGCGAGTGCCAGCAGCGCGATGTACTGCGGGTCGGGAAGCAGTTTCTCCATCGCCTGCAGATGCGACTCGTCCGTCAGCAGCTTGACGAGCGGAATCAACTCCGCATCAATTCCGAGCCGCACCAGATCCTTGTCGAAGACATGGCCCAGCAGCCGGTAGTTCGTCCCCTCCGCGACCTTCTCCAGCGCGGGCGACATCTCCTCGAGGGCGACCTGGTCCCGCACCTCGAACACGCCGATCGCCCGGTTGACCGAGAACTTCCTGCTCCGCGCCCACGCGATCGCCTCGTCATGCGCCTTCACCGCCAGCAGGCAGTAGACGTCCCCCGTCTCGGGCGCCAGCACCACCCCGCGCCAGAACTGGTCGATCCGGATCGTCCGGATCCGCGGATCCTTGGCGTTGTTGAGCTTCTCCAGGTGCAGCCCCGCGTGCGTGTGCTCGGCGAACTTCGCGATCGCCGCCTCCACACCCTTCCGCACCTTCGGCTCCAACTTGGCGTACTGCGGCATGAACGAATCCGCAATAGCAAGCTGAGCCACCCCGCACCGTCCTTTCACCAGCCCTGACGCCCCGTCAGGGTCCGAACATCCTAGGAGCACCCGGCCCCCACAGATGATTGAACCCCGTACAACCCGTCGTCCGCCTCCGGACAACCCCGGAATCTTGGACGACCGACGATGAGCCCGCGGCGACGTCGCATATTTGCGCTAGCCCAGTACTGAACCGGCCGCGCCCGCCGTGGCGAAAGCGAGACAGATCAGTGCGGGATCTTCGGAAGCTCCGGCGCGGACGTCTCCAGCGGCACCAGCGGAGACCGCACCAGACCCAACTGCACCATCTGACGGGACAGCAGCGCGTTCAACGCCCAGTCGGCGGCCGTCCGCACACGATTGCCCGGGAGCGACAGCAGGTGGTACCCGCGCGTGACCGCCTTCGCCGGCAGCCCCGACATCGGCACCTGCAGCGGATTGGCGGCAGCCTGGGCCCCGCCGAGGTCGACCACGAACCCCAGCTCCCGGTGCCGGTAGGGGGCCAGCGCACCGGTGCCGTAGGACGCGGCGACGTTGCGGGCGGCCCGCTTACCCTGCCGGACGGCGTGCTGCGCGGTCATCGGCGTCACCTCGCCGGGCCGGTTCGGATCCGGCACCGCCGCGGCGTCCCCGCACGCGAAGATCTCTTGACGGCCCGGCACGTTGAGGTACTCGTCGACAACGAGCCGCCCCTTCGTCGTCTCCAGACCGAGCGACTCCACGAGCGGATCGGGCCGGACCCCCACGCACCAGATGAGCGACCTGGTCGGCACGTGCCGTCCGCCGGTCAGCCGAACCCCGTCCGACTCGGCATCCTCGACCGACGTCCCGGTGAGCACCTCGACCCTGCGCCCCCGCAGCACCCGGTCGGCCGTGCGGGACAGCCGCTCGTCCAGCTCGGGCAGCACCCGCGGGGCCAGATCCAGCAGCAGCCAGCGCGCCTCATCCCGCAACCGGGGGAGCCGCCGCTTGAGCGCCCGCGTGAGCAGCGCCCCCTGCGCGGCCACCTCCACCCCGGTATAACCGGCACCGACCACCACGAAGGTGCACCGCGCCGCCCGTTCGTCCGGATCGTCAGCGGCACCGGCGAGTTCCATCTGCCGGATGATGTGGTCCCGCAGATACAACGTTTCCGGAATGCCCCGGAACCCATGCGCATGCTCCGCCACGCCCGGGATGGGCAGGAGCTTGTTGACGCTGCCGGCCGCAAGGATGAGCCGGTCATATCCGACCTCCCCGCGCCCGCTTTCCGCATCGACGTAACTCACCGTCCGTGCGTCCGGATCGATGGCGTCCGCCTCACCGAGCACGAGCCGCGCATCGGGAAGCGCGGCGGTCAGCGACACCGCCACCCGGCGCGGATCCAGCAGGCCCGCGCCCACTTCAGGCAGCAGCGGCACGTACAGGAAGTAGTCGGTCGGATTGATCACGACCAGCTCCGCCCGCCCCTTGGCCAGCCGCGACAACGTACGCGCAGCATGAAACCCAGCGAACCCGGCCCCGACAATCACGATCCTCGGACGCCTCATCCCTCCCCCTCTCGGTCGGTTCGAATGAGTACCCCTGCACTGCCCGCAAAAACGACGAACCCCCCTGCAAGAAGCGGGATTCGGTGTCAAATAGTGGTGCCACGGGATGTCGTCTGGCTCCGCACTGTGAGCAGTTCTCGCAGCACGAGCCGATCCACCTCCGCTCCGACGCCCCCCAGGAACACCTGCCCACCCCCCGCCCGGCCCGCAATTCACGAATCGTGGACCGAGATGCCGACGACCTCGACCGGGACGCCGTACCGCGAACGGATGGTCCTCGCCACGTTCGCCAGGGTCACCTGAGAGAACGGGAACAGCGTGGACGCGCTCAGTTCCTCCCCACCCTTCAGCAGGATCGCGAAGACCACCTTCCGGGGACGGAACGGACGCGGCAGTTCCAGGCGGCCCCCGCCGATCTCCTCCACCAGTTCCGCGAAACGCGCCTCGCCCTCGGGCGTGTGAAGCGTCTCCATGGACACGAGGCCCTGCCCGAACAGGTGGCTGAGCGGGGCCGAGCCGTCGGCCCGCTTCACATGCACTAGGACGAGATCACGGGTGAGGACGTCACACGCCTCGACGCCGTTGCCGCGATGCAGGCGCGTGCGCACGCCTTTGCGGTCTAGACACAGGGCGCCGGGCAGGACGTCGGCGACGTGCTCGTTGTAGCGCTTCTCGTCCCACCCCTCCTCCCAGGCTGGGAGGTAGAAGCCGGGATCGGGCATGATCAGGTCCTCGATCTCCCGCCGCTTGGCCTCCAGGTACTGGGTGCCGATCTCGTACCAGCGTCCGTCCATGAGGAAGAAGCTGCGATCATCCAGGGCGACCGTCGCCTCCAGCCACTTCAGCGCACTGAAGTTGCCAAGGGACTCGGTCCGGCCCGGGTCGGAGTACATCTCGATCCGTGCGTCGCGCACGCGGGTCAGGCGCGTGCCCTGCCGCTGGCTCCGAGCGCGCCGCAGCACATACGCCAGGTCGGGCCGGTCACTGTTCCATTTGGACCCGGCGAACCTGGTGGTGAAGGCACGGGCGTCTTCGAACTCGCGGAGCTTGGCCGTCGGCACGACCGGATGCAGCCGTCCACGCACCGCGTCCTCGTCGCACCCGAGCAGCAGGTCGAGTTCGTCGTCGAGCAGCATCGTCGTGATCTCGTCGTCGACGGGCTGGAAGGCGTCGATGAACTCCAGGCCGGGCCGCGCGTCCGCACTGAGCGCGCGGGCGATCTCACGGAGATCGGCGACGAGGTCCGCGGGGCGCACACCGAGCTTCACCCGCAGGCCGGCCGCCCCGTCGATGGCGATCGCCCCGTCCCCGCCGCGCATACAGGTGAGGGCGAGCCGCGTGGTCGCGCCGCCGGCCCGGCCGACGACATCGGTGTGCTCCTCGACGCCGAACGCCCAGATCGGCATGCCGCCGGGGACGATGGTGGCGTCCGTCCGGCCGTAGAGGGCAGGGGAGCGGCGGACGAGGTCTCGGACCTGCCCGGCGTCCAGCACGCGGATCGCGACGCGCAGGCCGAAGCGGGGATCCTTCCTGGATTCGGGGACGAGGCGGAAACCGGCCCCGTACCCGATGGCGTAGACATGCTCGTCCACGGCGAGCAGCAGAAGGCAGGCGCCGTGGCTTTCCGCCCCACCGATATCGAGCCCGGTGGTGATGGCGAAATGCTCGCGCCATTCGGGTGCGGCCCGCTCGAACCGGCCGGTCACGGCGACCGACGGCACCCCGAGCGTGGACGGGAGATGCAGGTCGAGGTCACGGGCGCTGAGGCCGTCGGCGTCGAGAGCGTCGACCATCCCATCGATGTCAGGCCGGACTCCGGTGAGCCGGTAGAGGGTGACGAGCCTGGTCGGGGGACGAGCGGAGGTGCGGTTCATGGAGGACTCCAGGAAGCCGGGGCGGCGACCGTGCGCCGCATGAAACGAATGGAAGCCCGCAGCAGGGATGCGGACGGTGGCAGCGGTGATCACGCCGCGCTGTCGAACACGCCATCGTTCACATCAGAACGAACTGGCACCAGGATGCGTTGTAAACATAGTCAACGTCAAGCCAGTTTGTATTGACGTGCACGCCTACCCCTGGGTAGGTTCATGTCAACAGCACTTGCCAACGCGCTGAGCTGTGGGGATAGAGGAGGTGGACGTGGCTTCTGAGGCCACCGTCACGGCCGCCGAGATAGCCCGCATCGCGGGAGTCGGCAGGGCCGCGGTCAGCAACTGGCGGCGCCGCCACCCGGACTTTCCCGAACCCGCAGGCGGGACGGCTACCAGTCCCACGTTCTCCCTCGCCGAGGTCGAAGGCTGGCTCCGCGACCAGGGCAAGCTTGCCGAAGTACCGGCGAGCGACCGGCTCTGGCAGCGCGTCAGGGCCGCGGCCGAGGAGATCGAGCTCCCCGTTGTCGTGGGGGATCTGGGCCTTTCCCTGCTGTGGTCTGCCCGGGAGGCCAGTGGGGAACGCCTCACGCCGCGGGAACGGAGGGGGCTCCGCAAGGCCGGCCAGTTCGGGGCGGTCGCCCCCGGGGTGCCGGGGGCATGGCTCTCCCCGGGAGCGGACGAGCCGGCCCGCGCCGCGCTGGTGCCCGCCGTCGCCGAGTACGCCGGCGAACACGGGGCCGCACGGACCTTCGAACTCCTCTACTCCCGGTTGCTGGAAACGCACGCGAGGCGCGTGTTCACCACACCGGGTCCGGTGGCCGAGCTCATGGTCGGACTCGCCGGAGCGAAAGGCCGCACGGTGCTGGACCCTGCCTGCGGCAGTGGAAGCCTCCTCACTGCCGCGGCCGCCTGCGGCGCTACCGCCGTGCTCGGACAGGAACTCGACCCGGATCTGGCGCGCCTGACCGGGATCCGGCTGGTCCTCGCCGGCGCACAGAGCGAGATCCGCGTCGGGGACTCGCTCCGTGACGACGCCTTCACCGGCACCGAGGCGGACACGGTCGTCTGCAACCCGCCGTTCAACCAGCCTGACTGGGGACATGCCGGCCTCATCTACGACCGTCGCTGGTCGTACGGCGTTCCGCCGCGCGCCGAACCGGAACTCGCCTGGCTCCAGCACGCACTGTCACACGTGCGACCGGGCGGGAACGTCGCCGTCCTGCTGTCCCCGGCCGTGGCGTCCCGCAAGTCAGGCAATCGCATCCGCGCCGAGTTGCTCCGCACCGGCACCCTCCGCATGGTCGCGGCCCTGCCCGCCGCCGGGGTCCCGGGGACCCCGCTGGGCATGCATCTGTGGGTGCTGACCCGAACGGCGCCGGAGCGGCGTCCGCCCGGCGACGTGCTCGTGGCCGACACGACCGGCCTGCCGATCGACGCGGCCGTCACCCGCATCACACGGGCCTGGCGGGCGTTCGCCGACGGGACCGGAGACCTCCCCGACCGCAGCGTCACCGTCCCCACCGTCGACCTACTCGGCGGGACGACCGACGTCACCCCCGCCCGGTACCTCACCAAGGTCGATGTGGACGCGGGTGAACGATTCGCCCGCGTCCGCCGCGACCTCTCTGAGCTTCTGACACGGCTCCCCGTCACCCTCCCCGATGTGGAAGAGGCGGCCGGTGACCCGTCCCCGCTTCCGATGATCACCATCGGGGAACTAGCCCGGTCAGGCGCCCTGACGGTCATGCAGGCGCCCGGCGGGTTGCGCAGCACCGGCCCGTCCGGCGCGCGGCCGGTGCTGACCGCCGCCGACGTCGCCGCGGCGCGGCCCGCGACCGGACGGCTGGACGCCGAGACCCCGGAGGACCGGGCCGTCACGGTCCAGGTCGGCGACGTCGTCCTCGTCACCGCGGGGAACCGCCCCGCCACCGCGCTGATCTCCGAGGACGGCGCCGTCCTCGGCTCCCACCTGCATCTGCTGCGCCCCGACCCGGACGCGCTCGACCCGAAGTTCCTAGCCGGGTTCCTCCGCGACGCCGGTATCGAGCGCTACCTGCGCGGCTCCGGCTCACGGATCATGCGGATCGACGTCCGCGCCATCGAGGTGCCCCGGCTGCCGCTCACCGAACAGCGCGCGCACGCCGAGGCGCTCCACCGCGTCGAACAGTTCAGAGACCTGCTGAAACGCACGACCCGCCTCGGGGATGAATTGGCGGGCAGCCTCACCGCCGGACTGGCCGGGGGAACGCTGCGCCCCAAGCATTGACCAAAGTCATCCACGCGGGCGCGCCGTACGTCATACGTTGAGATTCCCAGGAACGAGAGGAACACGGTGGGCGACAGGCATCAGGAGTTGGCCGACTTCATCTGGTCCGTCGCGGACCTTCTTCGCGGCGACTATCGGAGATCGGAGTACGGCAGGGTGGTGCTCCCGTTCACCGTCCTCCGGCGGCTCGACTGCGTGCTCGCCGACACCAAGAAGGACGTCGTGACGAAGGCGCGGCTCCTGCAGGGCAAGGTCAAGAACATCGAGCCGATCCTCCAGGAAGTCGCCGGGCACAGCTTCTACAACATCAGCGAACTGGACTTCCCGGGCCTGCTCGCCGACTCCGACAACGTCGCCGCCAACCTCCGCTCCTACATCGCCGGGTTCTCGCCTGGCACCGCCGAGGTCCTGGAGCACTTCCGCTTCGACGACCAGATCACCCGGCTGGACGAGGCGGGGCTCCTCTACCTGGTGACCGGCAGGTTCACCGAGATCGACCTGCACCCCGACACGGTCGACAACCACCAGATGGGCTACGTCTTCGAAGAGCTGATCAGGAAGTTCTCGGAGAACGCCAACGACACCGCCGGTGAGCACTTCACCCCGCGCGAAGTGATCCGGCTGATGGTGAATCTCCTGCTGATCCCGGACGACGAGGACCTCACCGTCCCCGGCGTCGTCCGGACGGTCTTCGACCCCGCCTGCGGCACCGGCGGCATGCTCTTTGAGGCCGAGGACCACATCCGCCGGTACAACGCGCACGCCACAGTGAAGGTCTACGGGCAGGAACTCAACCCCGAGGCGTACGGGATCTGCCGCGCGGACATGATGCTGAAGGGCCAGGACCCCGGCGACATCAAGTACGGGAACTCGTTCTCCAAGGACCAGCATGAGGACCGGCGCGGTATCCGCGGATTCGACTACATGCTCGCCAACCCGCCGTTCGGCGTGGAGTGGAAGAAAGTCCAGAAGGCCGTAGAGGACGAGCGGGACACCGAGGGCTGGCGAGGCCGCTTCGGAGCCGGAACACCCCGCATCAATGACGGGTCGCTGCTGTTCCTCCAACACATGATCTCGAAGATGAAGCCGGTGGAGCAGGGCGGAAGCCGCATCGCCATCGTCTTCAACGGCTCCCCGCTTTTCACCGGCGCCGCTGGCTCGGGTGAGTCCGAGATCCGCCGCTGGATCCTCGAACAGGACTGGCTCGAAGCCATCATCGCCCTGCCGGACCAGCTCTTCTACAACACCGGCATCTCGACGTACTTCTGGATCCTGTCCAACCGCAAGGCTCCCGCCCTCCGGGACAAGGTGATCCTCTTGGACGGCCGCGACTACTGGAAGAAGATGCGCAAGTCCCTGGGTGACAAGCGCAAGCTCGTCAACGACGCCCAGATCAAGGAACTCACCGAGATCTACCGCGACGCCCTCACGCTCGCCGCCGACGAGAACCACCCCCATCACAGCAAGGTGAAGGTCTTCCCCCGGCACGCCTTCGGCTACCAGCGCATCACCGTAGAGCGGCCGCTCCGCCAGCGCTTCGAGCTCACCGAGGACACCCTCGCCGCTCTGGCCGAGACGAAGCAGGTCACCAAGTACCCGGCCGGGGACGCCCTGCTCGCCGCTCTCAAGCCCCTCATCGGCACGACCACGGACCACAAAGCCGAGTTCGCGATGCAACTCGCGGCGGCCTACTCGTCCGCCGGCCTGAAACCACCGGCGAACGTCGAGAAGGCGGTATGGGGCGCCGTCGCCGTTAGCGACCCCGAAGGCGAACTCCAGGTCGACCGCAAGAACAACCCCCTGCCCGACTCGGACCTCCGCGACAACGAGAACGTCCCACTCACCACCATGCACGCCCCGGACTCGCAACTCCGCGCCGAGATCGACGAGTACATGGAGAGGGAGGTCCTCCCGCACGTCCCCGACGCCTGGGTGGACCACTCCAAGACCAAGATCGGCTTCGAGATCCCCTTCACCCGCCACTTCTACGTCTACAAGCCGCCTCGCCCCCTCGATGAAATAGACGCCGAACTCAAGGCCCTGGAATCCGAAATCCAAACCCTCCTCGGCCAGGTGACCCAGTGACCGGCTTTGAGGGCGCAGCGCTGCCCGACGGATGGTCATGGTGGCCGCTGAAGCACGTGACCTCGGTGCTGCGGCGAGGAACGGCCCCCGACTATGTGGATGACGGGCCTGTCCGGGTGCTCAGCCAAGCCGCGAACCAATGGCAGGGCTGGGACTGGAAGAAAACTCGATTCCATGGTTACACGGGGAACCCGCGTCTCCTGAAAGGCTTTCTCGAACCGGAAGACACGCTGGTCAACTCCACTGGCACGGGAACGCTCGGCCGAGTTGGATTCTTCGTGGACGCCCCGGATGAGCGGCCGTGCATCGCCGACGGCCATCTCACCATCGCGCGTGCCATCGGCGGGACCGTGCATCCACGGTTTCTTTACTTCTACCTCAGGAGCAGTCACGCCCTCGACTTCATGATGGCTACCTGCGTTGCGGGTTCCACAAATCAGATCGAACTCAACGCCGAACGCTACGGCGCGGTTCCCGTGGCGCTTCCACCCATGGACGAGCAGCGTCGCATCGCCGACTACCTCGACGCCGAGACGCTTCGCATTGACAAAATGCACAGTATGCAGTCGCGTGTCATGGGGTTGCTCTACGAGCGTCAGAGGGCTTTTCTGGAGTCCCAGTTTGTGGACGGAGTCGATCACGAAATTAAGCCGCTGGCTTCACTCACTGATCAAACTCGTCCAATTATGTATGGGATCGTCCTCCCGGGTCCTCATGTGGAAAATGGAGTACCCATTGTCAAAGGGGGGGATGTTGCTGCTGGTCGGCTTTCGTTGGACAAGCTCAGTCGCACGACTCGCGAAATTGAGTCTCGTTACGCAAGATCCCGCCTCGCGGGCGGTGACCTTATTATCGCCATTCGTGGCAGTGTGGGTGAGGTTGCGCTGGTCCCGGCGCAGTTGACTGGGGCAAATCTGACACAGGACGCTGCCCGCATTGCGCCTTCGCCCCATGTGGATCCCAGTTGGCTTCAGTTCGTTCTCGAGACGCCTTTCGTGGCAGCCGAGATTCAATCGCGAGTGACGGGTGCGACCGTGAAAGGCATCAATATCTGGGATCTAAAACGCACGCCGATACCCGTTCCATCCGCCGCTCACCAGCATCGTCTTTCGGGGTGTGCTAGTGAATCACTGAGTGAATATCGTCGAATTCTTGCGAGAATCTCGGTGCAGTTGAACCTGCTGGAGGAGCGGCGGCGGACGTTGATTACGGCGGCCGTTACGGGGCAGTTCGACGTGTCTACGGCGGGAGCGGGGCAGTATGGCTGAGGAGCGGGGCGGGCGGGTTCCGCGTGAAGTGGGGCTGGTCGCGGCGGCGATCAAGCGGGACTTCGGCGGGCTGATCTCGGTGGACGACATGCCGAGCAAGGACCCTTACCAGCGGGAGCAGAAGCTTCTGTCGCGGGGGCTTGCCGCGCTGATCGCCCGGCAGTTAACGGGATGCGACAACGAGACCGCCGCCGGGTTCGTGGTCGACGGCTTCGATGACTATGGGATCGACGCGGTGGCCATCCTCGACGGGGCACCGAGGCTCTGGCTGATCCAGTCGAAGTGGAGCGACCAAGGCCGCGCGGCGCTGAAGATGAACGACGCGCTTCAGATGGTCAACGGTTTCAAGCGCATCGACCAGAGGCAGTACGACCGGCTCAATGAGCGTTACACCAATCTGGCCGACCAGATCAACCGCGTGCTCGACCACCCGGACGCACACATCACGCTCCTTGCCGCCGTGATGGGGCAAGGCCAGTTGTCGTCCAGCGTGATCGAGTGCTTCGAGGACGCGAAGAAGGAGTTCAACCCCTACTCGCCCGATCGTCCGATCGACTACGGGGTCCGGGGCGCACTCGACGCCAAGGCGGCAATTCTCGAAGATCTGAACGTGCGGATCGACCTGTCCGTCCCGGTGACGAACTGGTTCCGGCAAACCGCTCCGTACGACGCTTTCCAGGGAATCGTTTCGGTGGGCGAGGTGGCCGGCTGGTACGAGAAGCATCGTGACCGGCTGTTCGACCGGAACATCAGGCAGTCGCTCGGCCTGACACCCGCGAACAGCGCGATATCGGCGACGCTCCAGGAGCATCCAGAGCTGTTCTGGTACTTCAACAACGGCATCACCATCACCTGCGACAAGGCCGACCCTCACCCGTTCAGCATCAGTGACCCGAACGGGCCGACCACGCTTGACCTGACGAACGTGAGCGTCGTGAACGGCGCGCAGACGGTCACCACGATCAGTGCGGTGTTCGAGCAGAATCCGGCACTCGTGGCCGGTGCGCAGGTGAGCGTCAAGGTCATCGCGACGAGGAACAGCCCGGACGGCTTCGGCGAGCAGATCACCAAGGCGGCCAATACGCAGAACCGCGTAGAGCCCCAAGACTTCGCCGCTCTCGATCCGATGCAGGCGACCATCCGCAGCGAGTTCCAGGTGAAACTGGAGAAGACCTATGTCTTCCGGCGCGGTGAGACTCCACCCGCGCCCGACGCCGGCTGCACCATGGAGGAGGCGGGGCTCGCGCTGGTCTGCGCGCACAATGACGCCCGCCTCACGGTTCGGGTGAAGGCGCGGATCGATGCCCTGTGGGAGAAGGAAGGCCAAGGCGTTTACACGCGGATCTTCCGTCGGGCGCCCGATTCGGCGCAGATCTGGCGGTCCGTCCGGCTGCTGCGGGACGTGCGGGAGGCACTGGACCGCGAGGAGAAGGAACGCCGCAACCGGGCCGCTGCGATCGCCGAACATGGTGACCTGCTTCTCGCCCACATCGTGTTCCAGCGGGCAGGACTGGATCACCTCGACGACACCTCGGAAGAGTGGGAGTCCTTCCGAGAGGGTGTCCCGGGGATGGTCGCGGACATTCTTGACCGGCTCACCTCCTACGTCGACATCGAGTTCGGGCCGACCTCGTTCATCAGGAGCACCTTCCTGAACGAGGACCGGTGCCGTCTGCTCGTCCGCCGCATCCTGACGGACCTCGAAGAGGGCGCCCCGCCGCCGCAGGTACCGGACGAGTACCGGCGTGAGGAGAACACGAAGCCCCGCAGGCCGAACACGGTGGCCGTCCTGGTCGATGCCGGCCGAATCCCGGAAGGCGCCGAACTCCTGTTCGTGGGGGCGGGGCCGACGGAGGACGAGGCACTGGCGGACTGGTTGGCCGAGGACGCCCGGCGCACCAAAGCCACGTGGACGGGCCAGCGCGGGAAAGCGCTGCTGTGGGCCGCTGACAACCGGCGCTATTCGCCGACCGGCCTCGTCCAGCACATGTGGCGGCTCGCGGAGTGGAACGCCGCCCCCGTCGCCGTCCAAGGGACGAAGCGGTGGGAGGTTCCGGGGCAGGGAACCCTTGTGGAACTGGCCGAGGAGGTCCTGCGCGAGCGGGACCTGGATGAGCTTTAGCTGGGGGATGAGGGCATGAGCCCGGTGCATCACGAGCAGGTGTTCGAGGCCGCGATCGTTTCGTCCCTCGTCGAGCCGGGCGGCTGGCGGCAGGGGGATGCGCGGGAGTACGACCGCGATCTCGGCTTGAACCCGGTGGAGCTGATCGAGTTCGTTAAGAGCACGCAGCCGAAAGAGTGGGGACGACTCAAGCAGCTGCACGCCGATGACGAGGCAGCGGCGGCGCGCCGGCTCGCCGAGGTCGTGGCCAAGCACATCGATGAACGGGGTGCCCTTGAGGTGCTGCGGCACGGGTTGAAAGACCGCGCGATCTCGTTCAAGTTCGCCTACTTCCGCCCCGCCCACACCATCGCGGCGGATGCGCTCGTGCCTTACGGCAAGAACATCCTGAGCGTCGTCCGCCAGATTCGGTACTCGGTCAAGACGACCGATGAGCTTGATCTCGCCCTCTTCGTCAACGGTGTTCCAGTGGCGACAGCCGAGCTGAAGAACCAGGCGACGGGGACGACGGTCGAGGACGCGAAGGAGCAGTACCGCAAGGACCGTGACCCGCGAGAACTGATCTTTGCGAAGCGGACCCTCGTCCACTTCGCCGTGGACCAAGACCTGGTCTTCATCACCACCAGGCTCGCGGGCGCAAAGACGCGCTTCCTGCCGTTCAACATGGGATCGGAGGGCGCGGGCGATCCCGGCGGCGCTGGCAATCCCGACCCGGCCGCCGGTACGGCCTACCGCACGTCCTATCTGTGGGAGCGCATCTGGCAGCGCGACACCTGGCTCGACCTCATCAAGCGGTTCCTCCACCTGGAAGACGAGGAGGTCAACAAAGGCAGGGGACGCAAGCCGTCCCCCGGGAAGGCGCACCGGCTGCCGCTCATCTTTCCGCGCTACCACCAGTGGGACACCGTTCTCAAGGCCGCCGGTCATGCGGCGCAGCACGGCGCTGGACACAACTACCTCGTCCAGCATTCGGCCGGGTCGGGAAAGTCGAACACCATCGCGTGGTTGGCGCACCGGCTGTCCAACCTCCACACGCCGGCCGACGCGGCGGAACTCGACCCGGGGGCGGTGAAGAAGGGCCTCGGCCCCAACAAGCCGGTGTTCGACAAGGTCATCATCATTACCGACCGGGTCGTCCTGGACCGGCAACTCCAGGAGACCGTCACCCAGTTCGAGCACACGCCCGGCGTGGTGAAGCGGATCGACCTTCACTCCGCCCAACTCGCCGACGCGCTGCAGGGCGAGACCGTGAAGATCGTCATCACGACGCTGCAGAAGTTCCCGTACGTTCTTCAGCAGGTCGATGGGCTGAAGGGCAAGCGTTTCGCGGTCATCGCGGACGAGGCGCACTCGTCTCAGTCAGGGGAGTCGGCGGCGGCCCTGAAGCGCGTCCTGCTGAAGCTCGGCACCGACGACATAGACGAGGACGGCAACCTCCTCACGGCCTCGGCCCTCGCCCGGGGCAAGCACGAGACGCTGTCGTTCTTCGCCTTCACGGCCACGCCCAAGCCGAAGACCCTGCACCTGTTCGGAACGCCCGGCCAGGACGGCAAACCGCGCCCGTTCCACATCTATTCAATGAAGCAGGCGATCGAAGAGGGCTTCATCCTCGACGTCCTCAAGAACTACGTCACGTACAAGACCTACTGGAGGCTGGCCAACGCCAATCCGCATGACCGGGAGGTCGAGCGCACGAAGGCGAACGCGAAGCTCGCCCGGTTCGCCGAACTGCACCCGACCAGCATGAGCCACCGCGCGGAAATCATCGTGGAGCACTTCCGCAGCCACACGGCCGGCCGTCTCGGCAAGCGTGCGAAGGCGATGGTGGTGACCCGGTCGCGGGAGCATGCGCTCCGCCTCGGCCAGGCGATCCGCGACTATGTCCAGACGAACGGCTACCCGAACTGCGGGACGCTCATCGCCTTCTCCGGTTCGCTGACCCAGCAGGATGCGGACGGCAACGAGATCGAGTACACCGAGGCACGCATGAACGGCTTCGGCCCGAACGAGCTGCCCGACCGGTTCGCCTACTGCAAGGCCGACGACAGGCATTCCGAAGGCAAGCAGGAATTCCGGATCCTTGTCGTCGCAGACAAGTACCAGACCGGCTTCGATCAGCCTCTCCTCACCACGATGTACGTGGACAAGAAGCTCGCCGGCGTCGCGGCCGTCCAGACGCTCTCGCGCCTCAACCGCACCCATCCGCTCAAGAGCCAGGGGGACGTCTACGTCCTCGACTTCGCCAACGAGGCCGAAGAAATCCAGGCGGCCTTCCAGCCGTACTTCGAATCGACCACCACCGACCAGATAGACCCCAACCTCCTCTACACCAAGGAGGGGGAGGTCATGCATTACGGCCTGCTCGTGACATCGGAGATGCAGGCTTTGGCGGAGGCGTATCTCGCGGGGGAGCGGGCCGCGGCGACTCACGAGGAGTGGGTGAAGGCGCATGCCGCGCTCTACCGTTTCACCGATCCCGCCCGGCAGCGGTTCGAGGAACTGCGGGAGAACGACTCCGAGACCGCCGAGGAGTTCCGCGGCGCGCTCAACGACTACGTGCGGCTGTACGGGTTCATGGCCCAGGTCGTGCCTTACCACGACGAAGACCTCGAACGCCTTTACATCTTCGGCCGGTTCCTCCTGAACCGGCTGCCGAAGCCCGAAGACCCGTCCGTCGACATCGGCCAGATCGACCTGACGCATCTGCGCATCGACAAGACCGGTGATCACGACATCAGCCTCAGTGACGAGGGCGAGGTGAGCCTCCCCGGTCCGTCCGACGGTGGCAGCAGCCCGGTCGAGCAGGAGATCGCCTCGCTGGCGCAGCTCATCGCCGCCTTCAACGACAAGTACGGGCTCGGCTTGTCCGAGACCGATCAGATCTGGATCGAGCAGCAGTTCAAGGCCGCCGCCGAGGACGAGTCGCTCCAGCTCAAGGCGATGGTGAACGACGAGGCCAACTTCGGCGAGGCGTTCGGCGACCACCTGCAGAAGGCCGTCATCCGCCAGCACGAGGACAATTCCACGCTGATGCAGCGCTACTTTGACGATTCGCTGTTCCGGAGCCGGATCAACGAACTCGGCCGCAGCCAGGTCTACCGGATCATCCGGGAATCTGGGGGTCTTGACTGAATTGCCCGCGAAGGGCGGGGCGTACGGGGAAGACTGGCACCATCGGCGAGAGGGGTGGTGCGCGCGTGGATGCCGGGGACGTCGTCGCCGGACGGTACGAGCTTGTCTTCAAGATCGGCCACGGCGGGATGGGGGAGGTCTGGCAGGGCTTCGACCAGCATCTTGACCGGCATATCGCCATCAAGTTTCTGCGCGATGCGGTCTTTGCCGATCCGGAAGCCAGCGCTCTGGCGCGTAAGCGGCTTCGCCGCGAGGCCCGCGCGACGGCACGGATCGATCACCCGGGTGTACCGACCATTCACGACTTCGGCCCCTACGGTGACGATCAGGTGTTCCTGGTCATGGAGCACGTCAAGGGGCTCACGGTTATGGACCTGCTCCATGAGCAGGATGGAAGACTGCCGCTGCCCTGGGCCGCGGCCATCGGCGCGCAGCTCTGCGCGGTCCTGACTGTTGCGCACGCCGAGTCCCTGATCCATCGTGACCTGAAGCCCGAGAACCTCATGCTGCGTCCGGACGGGACACTGAAGGTGCTGGACTTCGGGATCGTCGCCCTCCTCGACCCGGCCATGGAGGAGACCAAGATCACGGAAGCGGGCTTCTACCCCGGCACTCCCGCGTACATGGCGCCGGAGTACATCACGACGGGCGCGATCAGCCCGCACACCGACCTCTATGCCGTGGGCTGCATCCTCCACGAGCTGCTGTGTGGAGAGAAGGTCTTCCAGGCTCCCACCCCCATGGGCACGGCGGCCATGCACATGAACAACGAGCCACCCACGCTGGACGAGTTCGGCGTTGCCGTCCCCGAGGAGATCCAGTCTCTGATCTCGGCACTCCTCAAGAAGGTCCCCGAGGAGCGGCCACAGGCGGCAGCGGAAGTTTACGAGCGTCTCATACCATTCGTCGCGGACCTGCCGCCGCTGCCCGGCGCCACCGTCCCCGCGCCTTCGCCCGACCCGGCCCGGATGTACGCGGCCGTCGCCGGCCGGATTGCCGAAACCGCCCTCGTCGGCCCACCGGTCACCATGTCGCTCACCCCGCCACGTCCGCCTCGGACGGTCCGGTTCAGCCGGGAGGACGTGGCCGCCGCGCGAGCACAGGCCGAAGAACTGGCGGGCGACGGCCTCTACACCCAGGCCGTCGAACTGCTCCGCTCGACGGTCGGGGCTGCCTCCGAGGCGCTCGGGGCGGACGACAATCTCGTCTTGGCGCTCCGGAAGGACATGGCGGACGTCATGCTCTTCAACCGGGACTTCCAGCATGCTTCGGAGGAGTTCGCCGACCTCGCGGCCCGTCTCGCCGACCTCGCCGGTCCACTTCACGACCTGGTGCTCGACTGCCGCCACAAGGAAGCCGGTGCGCTGGCCGGACTTGGGCGCAACCACGAGGCCGTAGAGAGGCTTCGCGCCCTGCTACCGGATTATGAGTCCACGTATGGACACACGTCCGACGAAGCCTTCGGCCTGCGCGAGGAGATCGGTCGTCTGCTGATGGTGAACAGGCGCTACGATACGGTCTGGCCTATGCTCCGGGGCTTGCTGGTCGACCTCGGCCAGTTCAAGGGGGAACATCATCCCGCGACCGAACGAGTGCGGCGCCTGATCGATCGCCTCGACCAGACCCGAGAAGACTCGGGGAACTGACCCACAGGATGCCTAGAACGACGACATGGGGAGGAAGCCGCCCGGGACGCGAGTGTCGTGCAGTAGGACGCGGATGCTGATCCGCTCCTCTTCCGAGACCACCCTGATCATGTGGTGAAGCTGAGCGATCATCGCCTGAGTCGGGCCGGCCAGCCGGTGAATCAAGGACTCATCGAGGATGGTTTCGTAGGACGGGCCGTCTGCGCGAAGCAGTTCGCGTTGGCGCCGCATGCGGGCGTCGGCCATGCGCTCCGGGATGTAGTCGAGTTTCCCTTGGCACTCGTCCAGTTCCACGAGCGCCGAGATGAACTCGGGAGCCTGGAGGACGGCAGGCATCAGCGTCTGGTTGTACTCGCGGACGGTGTCGGCGTTGTACTCCAGGTCGGCATAGAGCTTCTGGCGCGGCCCCATGGAGACGCCGTACTTGTCCCACCAGCCCTTCTGTGCGGCCTCGTGGGCGAGCTTGAGGAACTTGTCGTACTGGCTGCCGGTAATTTCGAGGGCGTTGAGCATGTTCATGATCTCGGCCAGGTCCGGGCGGACCTGTGCGTTCTCCAGCCGGGAGATCTTCGCGCGGTTGTAGAACATGAGGCGGGCCAGGCCATCGGTCGTAAGGCCCCGGCTCTCACGGAGTTTGCGTATCTCGGCCGCCAGTCGCCGGCGGCGGACGTAGGGGCTCGGCATCGACCGTCCTCCCGATATCGCGTTGGACACGATCCGCAGCGATCGCTAACCGTGTGCGATCGGCTACTATCGAGTAATCGTACGGTCACGCTCGGACAAACACTCGACTCGCGCGCCGAAACGGGCTGCTCTCCGCGATATCGCCACGTGCAAAACCCGCACGTGCGGACTTTGCGCGTCCGATCCGTCCAGAGAAGTCAGAATTCGAGAGCCCGGATGCCAGTAGATGCCGGGTTTGCGAAGGCGCGTCGCGGGACCACAGATTCCGCGCCTCACGGCATCTCGCCCTCGATCCGCCCGAAGGAGAAGGGCCCTGACAGGTGAGTGTGGAGGCCAAAGACGCCATCGGCCTTGAGGCGAGCGGGCTCGCCTCAAGGCCGCGATGCTTGCTTGGTTTGGGGGATCAGCGATCGTGGGCGCGGATCTCCTGGAGGAGGATCCGCCATTCCTCCCTGGTGAGTTCCAGGGTCGGACCGTTGCCGTGAAGCTTGGTGTCGCGGACGCCGATCGTCCCGTCGGTTGCCCGGCCCACCTCGATGCAGTGGCCGTTGGGTTCGCTGTGGCGAGACTTACGCCAGTCGTGGAACTGCTTGGTCATGTTCCCGATCCTGTCTGGTCGGTGAGCCGGTCGGCCACCTCCGTCAGGAAGGCGATGCTGTCCTCCGTGGACAGAGCAGCCTCCCGGAGGCGGTCGTATATCCCGGTATACCGTGCCACTTCGCCGCGCTTGGTAAGAACGAGGTCGGTGGTGACGGTGTCGACGATGGCGATCGGCTGGTCGCCCGGGTCGGCGAACGTGTAGAGGTAGAACGGCGCCTTCGGGAGGAAGCCTCCAGGGATGCGGGCGTTGTGCATGAGCACGCGAACGGTGATCCGCTCCTCGGTCGAGACCGTCTGGATCATGTGCCAGAGCTGGGCGGCCATCGCCTCCACCGGTACCGCCAGCCGGTGAATCACCGTTTCGTCGAGGATGATCTCGTAGGCCGGTCCGTCTGGCCTGAGCAGTTCGCGCTGCCGACGCTCGCGGGCTTCGGCCATCCGGTCGGGCTCGTAGTCGAGCGTCTTCTGGCTCTCGTCGAGGCTGACAAGAGTGTCGATGAACGGGCGGCACTGAAGGGCGCCGGGCATCGCCGTCTGGTCGTAGCTGCGGACGGTGGCCGAGTTGTACTCCAGATCGGCCGCGAGCTTCTGTCGCGGCCCCATGGAGACGCCGTACTTGTCCCACCAGCCCTTCTGCGCGGCCTCTCGGGCGAGCTTGAGGAGCCTGTCGTACTGGCTGCCGGAGATTTCGAGGGTTTCGAGCATGTTCATGATCTCGCCGACGTCCGGACGGACCTGTGCATTCTCCAGGCGGGAGATCTTGGCGCGGTTGTAGAACATGAGACTGGCGAGGCCGTCGGTGGTGAGGCCGCGGCTCTCGCGTAGTTTGCGTATCTCGGCCGCCAGTTGCCGGCGGCGGACGTAGGGGCTCGGCATCGACCGTCCTCCCGATATCGCGTCGAACACGACCCGTGCCGATCATTGACTGTGCGATCGGCCACTATCGAGTAATCGTACGGTCACGCTCGGACAAACACTCGATCCGAGCGCCGAAAAGGAACACGCGCCCGGACATCGGCACACGCAAATTCCGAACGTGCGACCTTCGCGCACTCTCTTCGCCCCGGAAGGTCCGGATTGCAAATCCCACTTATCCGCAAGTGTCGGATTTGAATCGAGGGTGGTGCGTGGCGATGCGTCCGTCAGTAGCAGACAGTTGCCCGGCCGGACGCCCCCTCGGCCGTCCTCGCCATCGGTCGGCGGCCCGCGTCCCCCCGGTGCGGTGCCGAGGGCAGGTGCCACTTTGACGCGAGGGCACAGGATCGACTAGCTGACCGAGTGCGGAGACCGATCGACCTCTGGGTGAGTGGAGGCGCTCTGTGCAGCGGTCGTCTATCGCTGCGCGGCCTGCTCGCTTTGTCGTGCAGCAAGCCACTGCTCGGTGTAGGCGGTGGCCTCGTCGATGAACTGCTCCAGCCTCGCCCGATCGAAGTCCGCCTCGCCGACGAGGTACAACAGGATGCAGACCTGAGCGTTCAGTGTGTCCTCGGCGACGATCGGGTTGATCACGTCCGCGTCCTCGCCGAGCCTCATCCGCAGGTCAGCGACGAAGCGAACGATCTGGCCAACGGTGTAGGTCGGTGCAAATCTCCGCCGCACCGCCACCTCGAATGCCCCGAACAGCAGCAAGTTGTACCCGGCCGCCGTCTCGTCGTCCTTCTGCATCTCGTCTTGCAGGGGCAGCCAGGCCTGCGGCCCCTCCAGCAAGAACGACCGCAAACGCAAGAATGTTCTTCTCGCCAATTTTGACAGTCGAAAAGTCCATCACTCGAGCAACTGGTCGGCAAGTGAACGAGCATCGCGCAAGAAGGCATCCAGATCGTCCTCGGTGAATTTTTCATCACCTACCAGGCCGGCGATCAGGACTATTTGATGGCCGAGCTTCGTCTCTTCGTCAGCTTTAACCATCGCACCTTTTCCGAGCAGGTGAAGGATCATGCCTTCGGCGATCTGGGCAGAGATCACATCCGGCATTTCATCATCTGTTTCTCGTACGCCTGCGACGAAGTCGATCACTTCCGACTCGTCAGCCGCGTTCCCGTCCTTCAAGAAGCGGCGCTCTGCCGCCTCGATGAAGGCTGCGGCAATGAGTGCTGGATACCCTACATTCGCTTCATCTGAATCAAGGTCGCGCAGAAGCCTTCGGTGCTCGTTGGCGTTTCCCCTCAGTTGAGCGCGCAGTGTCGCTACCTGTTCATCAGTTACGGGCATGATCGTTTCCTCTCATATTCCGCACCGTCTTGGCGGTGGCCCGGCCGAAGTTCTCTGCGCAGATGTCAGAAGCCGCCTGCACATCCGTGGGGATCGGTCAGAGCGAGCCGGGCGTCGGCCCGCCGGAGGGCGGCCCGGGTTGGGCGAGCCAGGTGTCGAGTTCCAGGGCTAGGCGTTGGAGAACCTCGCCGCGGGTTTTGCCAGTGGCGGTGGAGCACCAGTCCAGCAGGATCTGGGTGACGATGGCGTGCACCATGGTCTCGCGGCCGCGGAGGCGATTTTGTGCGCGAGTCGCCTCTTGCAGGTCGTGGGCTTCTCCCGGCATCAGCGGCGAGACCAGCCGGACGGTGTCGGCGCCGACCTCGTTGACAGCGGCGATCTCGGCGAGCAACTCGTCCATGGGACGGTGACCGCCATGGGCGAGGATGGTCATACCGCGGAGCCACTCTTGGACGATCCCGCGCTGGGTCTTGGCGTCCAGGCGCTTCCATGGCGGATCGTCGGCGCCGAAGATGGCGTCGGAGTGGGTCTGGCACAACGCTCGGACCTTGTGCTTGCGGCCGGGCAGCTTCTCGCCGCATACCGCAGGCAGGCCACACATCCAGCAGGCCCCGCCGGGCGATGGGACTCGCTCCACGCCGCTCACGGTGTCCGGACCTGTCCCCACAGCATGAGCCCGCCGGTGACCAGGCCGGCTTTTCGAGCGGTCGCCAGTGCGGTTCGGCGCTGGTGCTCGGCGTCGGTGTGGTCGGCGGGGATGCGCAGGCCGAGGTTGGGGCCGTGCACGACCAGTACCTCACCGTAATGCTGGGCTGCGGTAATCCAGGCCGGAGCGAGCTCGCACAGCGCGTATACGAACAGGTGGCCGTTGGGTTGCTGGAACTGGAGTCCGCCGCCGTCGCGTGGCCACTGGGCGATCAGCCATCCGTCCAGGCTGGGTAGCTGGTGCACTCCGTGGTCACCGATACGCCGCATTCCTTGCGATAGCGCGTGTTGGGTCCAGACCTCCTGCTGCGGCGCGTTGTTGTCGGGGTGGGTCCACAGCGCCTGGTGCCGTTCGATCAGGGCGACGGGTACCTGCGGCAAATCGGGGCTGAATCGAGGGACGCCCAACTCGTCGTTGTCAGTGGCGGCGTAGCCGAAGTTCAAGATCGGGTCGTCGAGGTAGGTGGCTCGGCCGAGTGCGGAGAAGTCGGCCAGAATCTCATCGAGTTGTTGCTGGTTGATCTCCACGGAGGGCTCCCGGTTCGTCGTGGTGGCGCTGGCCAGGGGGTTCGAGCGAGGTAGCGGTGCAGCGAGTCTTGGGGGATGCCGGTCTTGGCGGCGATGACGCCGAGGGAGTCGCCCTGGGCCTTCAGCAGCCGCGGGTATCCGATCGTGTCTTCGGGGTGGGCGACAGGCCGTCCGATCTGCCGGCCTGTGGCTCCGGCGACGGCGCGGGCGGCGCGTTCGGCGGTGAAGGTGCGTTCCATCTCTGCGAACAGCGCCAGCAGCAGGAAGACGATGCGGGCCATGCCCTCGTCGGCGGTGTTGATCGGCAGCGCGTCGGCCAGCGACCGCCCACCGATCCCTCGTCCGGCAAGGTCGTGGAGGAGGTTGAGGACCCCGCGCAGATCCATATTCTCGGGGCTAGCTGATCCATGACCGGCACGCCTACCGCTCCGCACCCAGTGGTGGCCATGTTCGGATTCCCGCACGACCACGCCGACCGCAAATTCGCTCCGCAGCTCGGCCTGCTGGACGGTGATGAAGAACCCGTGATGGTCGGGCCCGCTGACCAGGCTGCGCCCATCACGGCCCATGGTGATATTGAGGTGCCTGTGCGCCCCGATGTTCCCGACGGCCTGCCGCTCGGCGTGAACTTCAGGGTGGCGGTCGGGCCCATTCCATTGCCGGAGGGCCGTTACCTGTGGCGGCTGGACGTCGAGGGCCACACAAAGGCCATCCGATTCGCCGTTATCGGCCCGTCTCGAGAAGATGCCCCTGCATAACTCCGCCAGAGCGACTGCTGTTCGCCTCGTCGACGTCGAACCCGGGATGTCACTCACGTCGGCGGTTCCCAAAGCTATCGAGGCAGAGTTTCTGGTCTTTGCTGTGCAGCGCTGTGCGCAGCCTCATTGATCAACTCGTCTATTCCGGCCTCGTCGAGGTCAGCGTCGGTAATGAGGCTCATGAGCAAGATGAGGCTGGTACTCACGATGTCCGCTGGGGTTCCATCGAACGGCGGGCGTTCACCGAGCGAATCATCGTTGAGTATCCAGCGGATGAGGTCCTCGGCCAGGCGCGGTCGTAGTTGCTCGGTGCCGACGTTGATGCGCACATCGGCGACGTATCGGATCAGATCGGATCGGGACCATGTCACCGGGAAGTGTCGCCGAATCGCCGTGCCGACAGTGAATCCAATGAGTGTTGGATAACCTGCGAGATCGTCATCATTCTGCAGCGCACCAGCGTACTTTGACTCCCATTCGTCTGGGTCGAGCATGAACGTTCGCAGGGCCGCCTTATGAAGGTCGTTTACTTTGACGTTACGCTCATCCATACTGCCTACCAATCCTCGGCCATGCCGCGGATTCTGGTCATGAAGGCGTCAAGTTCGGGCTCGCTGAGGCTCATATCTGCGATGAGGCCTCCGAGGATGAGAATTTGTCCACTCAACCTGGTATTTCCGTCGATGTCGTCGATCTCGCCCCTGCCGAGAGCGTGGAGGATCAAGCGTTCAGCAATGGATGGATTGAGCCTGTCGGCAACCTCCGAGGTCTTGGAGCGTAGATTGGCGACGAAGTCGACGACAGCGCTGTCTTCGGCGATCTTTCCGTCCTTGACAAAGCGTTGGTCGACGGCTTCGAAGAATCCGGTTGCCAGGAGCTTGGAGTAACCGTCCTGGTCCTCCTCGGATGTGAGTTGGCCCAACATGCGCTGATGTTCGTCTCCATGTCCGGCCAGTTGAGCGTGCAAAGTTGCCGTCTGGAGGTCAGTGATCGGCATTCATCTTCTCCTTCATCCGGTTGAGTCCACGCTTAACAGCGCGCCCGGCTTGACGTGTGCCTTCGACTGCCACGATGGCGCCCAAGCCTACGGTGAGCATAGCGTCTCCAGTTCCCGCGTTGGCCTGGGAAGGCTTCACTACGGGAGCAGTGGCCGTTTCAGCATGGCCGGTCGGCGGAGTTTTTCGAAGAAAAGCGTCCACAATACTTCCGTCTGCCTTGGTAACGGACTTGAAGTCGCTCGCTCGAGAGGCATTGGCCCTACGGAGACGCTCGTATCGAGACCTTTTGTCCAAGTTGGTCTGCTCGATGTCTTCTCGTTGGTCGAGGGCTCGACTGGCAGCTTCGGACTCGGTTTCGGTGTGAGCCGGATCGAGGGCTTGGTCGCTTGGAAGGTCTTCCGGATCCGTTCTTTCCGGTTCGTTCGGCGCGAGGTCGGTGCCGGACTCGCCCGTTGGCTCTCGTCCGTATCTGGGTTCGACGTGGACTTGGCCGCGGCTGTCGGTGTGAACGTTGGAAATAACGGGGTTGCCGGGGACCTCCGGTTTTATCCGATTGGTCTCGTCTGGGTCCTGTTCGGAGTTGCCCTCCGGGCCTTTCTTACCATGGTCAGCGTCGTGTTCGCCGGGAGGTTCGGGTGCCCCGGCGCTCTGGTCCGCTTCTTCGGGCGCGGGTGGCGTGTCATCGGTGTTGCCCCGCTCGTCCGTTCCGCTGTCGGGTGCGGCGCCGCTGCGTGCGGCTTCGCCGGTCTGGGTGCCGGGCTGGGTGGGCTCGCCCTCCTGGGGGGCGGGCGGAGCGTCGCCGGTGGTTCCGTGATCGGGGGTGCCGTTGGCGGCCTCGCCGGGCTGCTCCGTGCCGGACTCGTCGGCTTCGGCCGGTTTGGGTGCCTCGGTCGGCTGGGGTGCCTCGGGCGGGGGCGTGCGGCCGTTGTCGGCGGGTCCGTCCGGTGCCTGCGGATTCGTGCCGGTCTCCTGCGCGGGTTGTGCGTCCCGGCCGGACGGCTCCGGGGCGCTGTGCACGCTGTCCGGCGGGGTTGGCGCGGGGCCGGTGGTCCGGTCGCCGGTCTCGGCGGATGGTTCGGGCCGGGGTCGTCTGTCGCCCTGCTCGTCCGCACCCTGCTTCTGTGCGCCCTGCCCGTCCGTACCGTGCTTGTCCGCGCCCTGTCCGTCCGCGCCAGGCGGAGTCTGCTCGGTCCCGGGCGGCGTCCCGCTGTCGGCGGCTGCGGCGGTGTTGTCCTGGTGGGGGAGCGGCGGGTGCTCCCGGTCCTGCGGGCGTCCGGCCTCGGGCGCGGGGCCGCCGGCCTGCTCGCCGGACGGCTGGGAGGCGGGCCGGTCACTCTCGCCCGGCGCGCCGCCGCTCGCGGCGCGGGTGTCGGCGGGCGGCGCCTCCGGCGGGCGCCCGTCCTGGCGCACACCCTCACCACCGGTGACCTCGCGTTCGCCGTGCCCTTCGGCATGAGTGTCCCGCCCGGTGCCGCCGGTCTCCGCCTGCCCCGCCGGCTGCGCCTTGTCGTCCCGGCTCTCTTCCTGCGGCGCGGCGGGGCCGCCGTCGCGTGCCTCGCCCGGCTGCCCGCCGCTGCCACCGCCGGTACCTTCGGCGTTCTGCGCGGCCCGCTGCTGCTGTGCCTCACGGGCGCGGGCGAGATCGTCCAGCCGGGACGGCTGGCCGGGTGACCCGGGGTTGTCGGCCGGCATCCTGTACTGCCCCGCCGACGATGCTGCCCGGTCGGCGGGCTCGGCGCGGTCGTCGGTCTCCCGTCCGGGCGGCTGGCCCTGGGGGTGGTCGCGTCCGTCGGTGCCCGAGGTCTCGGCGGTTGCGGTCTTGGGATCGTCGGTTGCGGATCCGGTCTTGCCGGCCTTCGGTTCCTTATCGGCTTTCGGGTCGGCTTCGGCCGGCGGGTCGCCGGGGCCGCGCTGCTTGTCACCGGTCGAACCGGTAGTGGACGACTCGCCGGTCCGCTGGTCGGTGCCGGTCTCCCCGTAGCCCTCGAGTTTCCAGCCGGCCGCGCGGAGGCTGTCGGCGCGGGGCGTTTCGCTGGACGATCCGTTGTTCTCTGCCGGTGGCTTGTCGCCGTTGTCCTGCGTGGTGGGCTTGTCGACGGTTTCGGGGCCCTTGCCGGGCCCGCTGGGGTGGTCCACGCCCACGCTCGCAGTCCTTCCACCCGGGGGAGGCGAACCGCGAGGGCATCGAACGGACGGTTCGCCGGGCGTGCCTCTTGACGCGCGGGGCTGACGTCACGAGCACATCGGACCCCCTATGTAATCGCGCACGCCCGAACTTTGCACGTGCGGATAACGGCACTCCACGAGATCGGCTGCGGCATGCATGGCTTGCGTTCAACAGACCAAGACATCGTCCACTGCCACCCCTATTCGCAGGCTGATCAACGGTTTTCAAGGCGCGATTCAAGCGATACAGCGATGTCCTTTTTGCCGGAATCGGCGGTCTGATTGCCGGGCTTGCGCGGTGCGCGCGCACCGGCGGGCAACTTTCGTCCCTGACTCACGCCGGGCCGGGCGGCGTGCGTCCTACCATGGCCCGGCGGCCGGTCCACCGGCTCCGTTGGAAGGGGCGGTGGGGCGGTCATCGCCGAGAACGGCCGACAGGGAGATGGGTGCGATGCCACTACCGGACCATCTGGAGTTACTCGTCACCGACGAGCCGACGCTCGATCTGTGGTCGGTCGGACCCTGGCGGGTCCCGGACGGATTGTGCGAGGAGATCGGCGCACGCCTAGACGACCTGGTGGCCGACCCGCGCTATGCGGACCTCACCACCGACAAGAGTTCCAGACTGAAGACCCCCGCCCCCCTCGTAGTGCTCGACCTCATCGTCACGACGGAATTCCTTCTCGGCCCGTCGGCCCTCCGCTCCGGGTCGCACGCCTTCCTGCAAAGGCAGTGCTACGGCGCGTACTACAGAACGGGCCGCAGTTCGCTGAGCACGGCGGACGACTGGACGGTCGGGGATGGAGAGTTCCTTCCGCTGAACTGGTTGGCGGATGTGCCCGACCTCGACCTCGCGGTAGAGCTGGGCCGCATGTCGCTGGACGTGCTCGAGGGCGTCGAACCGCTGGAGGAGAGGCGGAATGCGCTGATCCGCCTCTTCGACGACCCGCCGAATCTCGCCGGCCTCACGAAAACGGCCCGTGCCGAGGCGTTCATCGCGCGGGCCGACGACGAGACGTTGGCGGCACTGCCCGAACTCGCCGGGCCGACCGGCTACCTGGAATGGGTCTGGTCGGGGCTCCGGCCACTGCACGAGCATCTGGTGGAGGCCGCGCCGCACGAGGACTCTGCGGACGATCTGCTCGTCCGGCTTCTCGCCCATGCCGGGCTCGACGATGTTCCCCCGGAGATCTCGGCCGTCCTCGGCGAGGAGGGCTACCGGGACCTGCTGGACCGGTTCGCCGCCCAGCGCGCCGGCCACGACCGCGACAAGTGGGTGGACGCGACCGGAGCGTGGCTCTGCCGGACTCTGGGCGCAGGCGAGGCCGAGGCCTGCCGGCGCTGGCTGGACCTGGTGGCGAGGTTCATCGGCGCGGTGAACGGCCTCCCCGGCAACGCGCTCTTCCCCAACCGGGGCCGACTCCCGACCAGGACCGTCATGCGGCAGCTCAGGCGCCTCTACGCACCGCGCCGCCGCGTCGTCAACCCGGTGATGTCCACGCTCACGTCCACGACGTCCACGACGTCCCCACCGGACGAGGCGGAGCAGCCGGAGGAGGAGCCCACCTTCGGGCTGGTCGGGCAACCGGACGTCGTCGCCGCGCTGCAGAAGACGAGCACGGCCGCCGGGGACGTCCGGCTCCTGCTGGTCGGCCCGGACGGCACCGGCAAACGGGACGCCGCCCAGCAGGTCGCCGAACTGCTCACCGACCGCCGCATCACCGGGGACCCGCTCTGGCAGGCCGGGGACCACTACGCCGACAAGGGCGCCTCCAGTGCCACCACGAAGGTCCTCGACGCCGTCGGCGACTGCGCGGGCAAACGCGTCCTGATCATCGACGGGCTGGACGTCCTGGCGCGCAACGACGACTGCGGCGCCGCCGTCCTCGAAGAGCTGCACCGGGCCATCGACGTCCGCGACGACCTGCACATCGTCGCGTTGTGCGAGCCGGGCGGCGACGAGGCGGTCCGGGAGGTCAACCCCGCGCTGGCGCTGCGGTTCACGACCGTGCCCACGCACCCCTTCGACGCCGACGGCTTCGCCGAACTGTTCCGCCGCGCGCTGCAGAAGCGGGGGGCTCACGCGGACGAGGACGCCCTGGCCGCGGCGGGCGAACTGCTGGCCCGGACACCGCCGGTCCGCAACCTCCGCAACGCCCGCCTCGCCCCCCACCTCGCCGGACTCGTCCTGGAGACCGTGCGCGAGCGAACCGGGCCGGGCGACGAACTCGCCGTCACCCGCGCCGACCTCCCCGAATCCCTCGTCGACGCCGAGAAGTCCGCCGACCCGATGGCCGAACTGAACGCGCTGACCGGCCTGGCCGCCGTCAAACAGGAGATCGAACTGGTCGCCGCGCGCGTCCGGGCCGGGAGGCTGCGCCACGACGCCGGGCTGCCCGCCACCGCCGCGCCCGCCCTGCACATGGTCTTCACCGGAAACCCCGGCACCGGCAAGACGGTCGTCGCGCGGCTGGTCGCCCGCATCTTCAAAGACCTCGGCGTGCTGTCGTCCGGCCACCTGGTGGAGGCGTCCCGCGCCCGGCTCGTCGCCCCCTACGTCGGCCAGACCGCGCCCAAGACCCGCGGCGTCGTGCAGAGCGCGCTCGGCGGCGTCCTGTTCATCGACGAGGCGTACTCCCTCACCCAGAGCACCTCGGGCAACGACTACGGCGCCGAGGCGGTCGCTGAACTGCTGAACGCACTGGAGGACCATCGCGACGACCTGGTGGTCATCGTCGCCGGATACGAGACGGAGATGCAGCGCTTCCTCAGCGCCAACCCGGGCCTGGCCTCCAGATTCCCCACCACGGTCCGGTTCCCCGACTACACCGGCGCCGAACTCGTCGAGATCTTCACCGCTCAGGCCGCCGCCGCCGGCATGGAGCCGTCCGAGGCCGCGCTCGGCAAGGTCGCCGAGCTGCTCCGGCGCGCCCCGCGCGTCCGCTCCTTCGGCAACGCGCGCGTCATGCGCAACCTCTGCGAACGCGCCACCGCCCTCCACGCGCGCCGCGTCACCGCGCTCGACACCCCGTCCACCGACGACCTCACCGCCCTCCTCCCCGAGGACATCCCGGACGTGCTGAGCGGAACCGCCCGCATCCAGTCCGTCACCGACCCCGTCGCCGAACTCGACGCGCTCATCGGGCTGGACGAGGTCAAGGACGAAGTCCACCGGCTGGTCGCCGAAGCCCGCGCCGCCGAACTGCGCCGCGCCGCCGGCGCGGCACCCGCTGCCCCCACCCGGCACATGGTCTTCACCGGCAATCCGGGCACCGCCAAGACGACCGTCGCCCGCCTGGTCGCGGCCATCTACGCGAAGCTTGGCCTGCTGTCGTCCGGCCATCTGGTCGAGGCGTCCCGCGTCGACCTCGTCGGCCCGTACCTCGGGCAGACAGCACCCCGCGTCCGCGCCGTCGTGGAGCGAGCCCTCGGCGGCGTCCTCTTCGTGGACGAGGCATACGCGCTGGCCACCGACGCTTACGGGCAGGAGGCCATCGCGACCCTCATCCAGCTCATGGAGGAGTACCGCGGCGACCTCGTCGTCATCGCCGCCGGATACGAACGCGAGATGCGCCGCTTCCTGCACACCAACTCGGGGCTGGAATCACGCTTCCCGAAGCGCATCGCCTTCCCCGACTACACCGACACCGAACTCGTCGCGATCTTCCGGCACCTCGCCACGGCCGAAGGCTTCACCCTGGCCCCGGACGTCCCCGACCGGCTCCGCGCCCTGCTCCGGACCAGCCCCCGCGGGCCGTCCTTCGGCAACGGCCGCCTCATGCGCAACCTCCTCGACGCCGCCATCGCCGCGCAAGCGGAACGCATCACCACCGGCGACCGCCCGGACGACACCGAAATCACCACCCTGCGCGCCACCGACCTGCACGTCATCACCCCGCAAACGCCGCCGTCCAGAAACGTCGGACTGTACCTATGACCCCCACGCGATCAGCCGGGCGGTCTCGCAGGGAGCTTCGAGTTCAGCCTTCTGCGTCCTCTTGGGCGTCGAAGGCGTTGCGGGCGCGTTCGATGGCGGGCATGTGGTCATCGGCCCAGGCCAGCAGGACGTCGACGGGGTGGCGGAGGGTCTTGCCGAGCGGGGTGATCCGGTAGGTGATCGCGACCGGGCGGGTGGAGGTGACCTGACGTTCGACGACACCGTTGCGTTCGAGTCGCCGCAGGGTGGCGGTCAGGGATTTCTGGGTGACCGCGGGGATCGCCCGCCGGAGTTCATTGAAACGGCAGGGGCGTTCGCACAGCTCGTTGAGGACGCTGAGGGACCACTTGTCGAGGACCTGGTCGAGCAGCTCGCGGTGCCCGGACTCCATGCGGATCTCGCGGTCGGTATCCATGCCGAAACCTGGTTTCGTTGAAGTTTCTTCTATCTACTAAGTATCTTAGCGATACCTAATGAAGGAGGAACACCTCATGTCCGTCCAGTACCTCACTCCCGCAGGCATGCTGCAGCCCGCCCCTTACCACCATGTAGCCGTGGGCACCGGGAACCGGCATGTGCACGTCAGCGGCCAGGTCGCCCGCCAAGCCGGCGGCACCCCGGTCGCTCCGGGCGACCTGGCCGGTCAGGTCGCCCACGCCCTGCGCAACACCGCCACCGGCCTGACGGGAGCGGGCGCGACGTTCGACGACGTGCTGCGCCTGACGTTCTACGTCACGAAGTGGAGCCCGGACAAGATCGGCGACTTCATGGCCGGCGTGGAGGCTGTCGCCGAGGAGATCGGGCTGCGACTCCCGATGCCTCCGGCGTCCCTCATCGGCGTCGACTACCTCTTCGAAGAGGACGTCCTGGTCGAGGTCGAAGCCACAGCCCTGCTCGATTGACCCGCCTCACCGGATGTGGTCTGGGTGGCGCGGTAGTGGGACGGGGAGACGCCGTACAGGCCGCGGAACGCCTGCCGCAGTGCCTCCTCGCTGCGGAAACCGCAGCGCGCCGCGATCGTCTCCACGGTCAGTGCCGTGCCGGTCAGGAGATGCGCTGCGGCCTCGCTGCGGGCCCGGCGCACGAAGCGTGCCGGGGTCATGCCCGTCTCGGCCAGGAACAGGCGTGCGAGATGGCGTCCGCTGACCCCCGCGCGGGCCGCCAGCGTCGGCGTCGACAGGTCCGCGGCGGGGTTCCCGGCGATGTGTGCGACGGCGTCCTGTACCAGGGAGTTGGACGGGGAGGGCGCGGTGAACATGCTCATCTGGGCCTGGTTGCCGGGCCTTTGCAGGTACGTCACCAGTTGTCGTGACACGTCCCGCGCCAGGTCCGGGCTCACGTCGGACTCGATGAACGACAGGGTCAGGTCCAGCGCGGCGGTCACGCCGGCGGACGTGCACACGTGGCCGTCCGACACGAAGATGGGGCCGCTGTCGAACTCGACGGCCGGGAACCGGGTCGCGAGGAAGGCGGCGTGCTCCCAGTGGGTCGACGCGCGCCGTCCGTCCAGGAGTCCCGCCGCCGCGAGGACGCCGGCGCCGGTGCATACCGACGCCACGCGGCGCGATTCCCGGCCGAGCCTGCGGACGTGTGCGACCAGCCGCCGGTTCTCCATCGCGTCGACATAGCCGATGCCGCCGGAGACGACCAGCGTGTCGAGCGGTCCGGTGGTGCGCTCCAGCGAGTGCTGCGCCTGCACTGTCAGACCCGTCCCGGTATCGATCGGACGGCCGCCCGGCGAGGCCAGCGAAACCTCGTAGACGGCCCGTCCGTGGAGGTGGTTGGCCACCTGGAGGGCCGTGACGACGCAGGCGATGTCCAGCAGTTCGGCCGCCGGGTAGCCCACCATCAGGACGCGGCGCAATGCGTGCATACCGCCACGGTATTGCGCATCCGGCCGCGTGCCACCTATGTCCGATGGACGGTTACCCCAAGATTTCGGACATCCGTCGCCTCAAGGCTGGCAGGCGGGCGCCCGGCACGCGAAGAGTGATGCCATGACAACTACGTCTCACACTCTGGAACCCGGTCAACGCGCTCGTCCCGTATGGCGACGGCTCGCGCTGCACTACGCCGAGATGGTGCTCGCGATGTTCGCCGGGATGCTCGTCCTCGGCGCCCTCCGCGACCTTCTCGGGCTTACGGTCGCGTTCGATGAGCGGCCGAGCGCCCACTACCTGCTCATGGCCACCGACATGGCGATCGGCATGGCCGCCTGGATGCGCCTGCGCCGCCACGGCTGGGCCTACACGGGCGAGATGTGCGCCGCGATGTACGTCCCGGCCGTCCTCGTCCCGCTCGTCTGGGCCGACGTCGTCAGCGCGATGACGTTCATGACGGCCGCGCACGTTCTGATGATGGCGGCCATGCTGGCCGTGCTGCTCCGCCGCCGGCACGAGTACGCCCACTGAGCCCGTCATGACCACACCTCAGATCAACGTCGTCATCCCGTTGTACGACCGGTTCACCGCACTGGACGCCGTCGGCCCGTACCAGATGCTGGCCATGACGCCCGGCGTGCGGGTGGTGTTCGCCGCCGAGCGGCCGGACCCGGTGCTGGACGACTGCCGTACCCTCCAACTCACCGCCGTGGGTTTCGAGCAGGTGCCGCGCCCGGACGTGGTGGTCGTCCCCGGTGGTCCGGGCACCGTGCACGTCCTGGACGGTGCGCTCCCGTCCTGGTTGCGCGACGTCCACGCCACCACGCGCTGGACGACCTCGGTGTGCTCGGGGTCGCTCATCCTTGGCGCCGCGGGCCTGATCAAGGGACTGCGGGCGACGACCCACTACCGGCACCTGGACAAACTCCCCCTCTTCGGGGCCGTCCCGACCTCGGAGCGCGTGGTGGTCGAGCACGACGCCCGCATCGTGACGGCCGCGGGTGTCTCCAGCGGGATCGATATGGCGCTCCGGCTCGTCGAACTCCTCATCGACACGCGCACGGCCCAGGCCGTCCAACTCTGGACGGAGTACGACCCACACCCTCCGTTCGACACCGGCTCCCCGCAGCGCGCCCCACAGGACGTCGCGAACCTGGCCGCCGACTACGACGCCGCCGCCCTGGACGCCGCGACACGGTTCGAGGAGACACCGCGTTGAGCAAGCGCACGTGCGGTGGGCGCGGGCCCGCGTACCCGATGTAGACCTTTGCTTCGAGGCGCGCTCGTCCGGGCGGGCGGGTCACGCCGGGCGGTGTCCCGGGGGGTGCGGGGGCCACTCGCCGCGCGTGATCATCAGGTGCAGGCCGCTGAGCCACACGGGGTCGGTCTTCGGCACCACGCGGATCGAGACGGGGACGGTGGCGGACTGGCGGGTGGGCAGTACTCCCGGCGCGGCGGCCTGGCTCAGTTAGGCGAGGCCCTGCCGCAGGAACGCGTGGGGCCCCGGGTCGAGGTGGTTCGCCCACGGCGGCTCGGCTTCGCGGCGCAGCCAGGCGTGGCAGGCCATCGCGTAGCCGAACTCGCGCTCGGTGAGGTAGCCGAGCCGTGAGAAGCCGTCGTTGCGGGCCGCGTTCAGGGTGCGCTCGTCCAGTTCGCCGAGGGGCTGGACGGAGAAACCGCGTGCCGTTTCGCCGAATCTCAGCGCGGCGTTCGTGGTGAAGACACCGAATCCGAAGTACACGGTGAGCAGGTCGGTGAGGCGTTCGTGGTCCTTGTGATCGGCGCTGATGCGGCCCTCGCCGAGGAGCCGGACATGGCACAGTTCGTGCGCGATGACGGCGATCAGATAGGCGGCGTCGGCCGCCTCGGTGACGTCCAGCCCGATGACCGTTCGGCCATTCCTGACGCTGTAGTGGCCGACCGTGCGCCGCCCCTTCCGCGTTGCCGCGGCGTCCTCGCCCGCCCGGTCGAAGAGCTCCACGGTGATCTCAGCGGGGTCGACGCCCATCAGCCCGCACACCCGCGAGGCCAGGGTCCCGATCTGCTCGGGCGTCCCCGTGTACGCGGCGGACGGCAGGTCAGGACCCGGTAGGACGACGTTCCACGCGGCCGGCTCCCGACCGAACTCGCGGGCGAACCAGGTGAGCGACGCCTCGATCCACGCCTGGTGCGGCACGCCGACCGGGCAGTCGGCGCTCGTCCTCCGCGCCCAGGGCGGTGGCGTTTCCGAATCTCTGTACATCGGGCTCCTCGGTGGCCGTCTCAATGGTCGGCGTTGCGACACAGCGGATTTTTATCACGCCTTCCATGCGTATTGCCAACATTTGTTGGACGGCCTGGTGGGAGGGAAATTGGAATGGCGCACGTGAGAAATTTGAACGTTCGGTTCTCGTATGCTCAGTGCCGGGTGTGCACGGTGGACGGAACGCGCGATGGAAATTCGCACGTGCGGGAATCGGGCGCGTGAGCGGTGCCTGTGCCAATCCACCGGCCGGGACGCCTTTTGCGCGGATTCTTCGTGACCGGGCGGCGACTTCCTGTGACGATCGCTGTGCGGACCAGGGGAGACCCGAAGGATCCGCAACGTCCGTGTCCACGACCCGAGGTGTTCGATGTCCCCGACGATGCTTCCGGCGGCGCAGCCGGCGCCGCTGCGGTGGCGGCGTTCCTTCCCCGGCGGGCCCGAGCAGGCCCGCAACGTCCGCCGGTTCGTCGCCTGCCTGCTGGCCGGCTGCCCCTACCTGGACGACGTCCTGCTCGCCGCCGACGAGCTCGTCGTCAACGCGCTGCGGCACACCAAGTCCGGGCAGGACGGCGGCTCGTTCACCGTCGAGATCGTCCAGGAGGGCGGCCGCGTCGCCGTGTCGGTCGCCGACCAGGGCGGACCGGGCGAGCCCGCCGCGCTGGAGGCCGCCGACCTCGCCGAGTCCGGGCGTGGCCTGCGCACGATCTCGCTCACCGCCGCCAGTTGGGGCTGGCACGGCAACGACGCGGGGCGCACGGTCACCGCCGTGTTCGCGGGGGTGTGGGCCGCGTGACCGAGCCCGCCTCCTGGACGCACGACCAGGTGCACCGCCGCGTCCACACCGCGATGACGGCCGCGATGCGCGCCGACGTCCACTCGATCGACGCCGCACTCGTCCAGCATGGGCGGCTCGACCCGTACAGCCGCGAGTTCGTCGCGCAGTCGCGGCGCCTCGTCCTCGCCTGCACGGCCGCGCTGACCTGCGTCCTGTCGGCTCATCGGCCCGGCGGCGACGGGCACGGCGGGCAGATCTGCCAGGGCTGCGGGACTCGCGACTGCCGCACCCTGCACGGCGTCGCCGACGTCCTGGCCGCCTACACCGTCCGCCCGGCCCCGGTCGACCGCGCCGAGGCGTGGCGCCGCGCCGACGCCTATTTCGCCCGTGATGGACGTCCCGTGCCGGTGACCGTCGAGGAGTTCGCGGACGGCTTTATCACCCGCTCGACCACGGCGCCCTCCGATGACCTCCACCCCATCCTGATCATCGACCGGGAGACCGGCGCCCTCAGCCGCTGGCCCGCGATGCCTCATGACCTCATCATCCGGGAGTACGCCGCCTACCGCGCCAGGTGACGTCGCAGATATGGTGCGGGGCCGCGAAGTCTTACCCAGGGCAGCCGCAGGGTGGCGAGGACCGTCCACGGGGACGAGGTCGTCCGGGCCGGTTCACGCGGTGGATGCCGGCTCGGTGGCGAGGGAGCCCAGGAGCCGGAGTCGTTCGGCGGACGCCGACCCGGGCTCGGCGGTGTAGACGATGAGCATCAGGCCGGGGTCGGCGGTGACGGCCAGTTCCTCGTGAGCGAGGACGAGTTCGCCGACCTCGGGGTGGTGGAAGCGTTTGGTGCCGGTGCCGAGGATGCGCACGTCGTGGGCGCCCCACAGCCTGCGGAACGTCTCGCTTCGGGTGGAGAGCTCACCCACGAGGTCCTGCAGGCCGCGGTCGTGGGGGTCTCGTCCGGCCTCGGCGCGGATGATCGCCACGCTCGTCTGCGCGAAGCGGTCCCAGTCGGGGTAGAAGTCGCGCGAGGCGGGGTCGAGGAACAGGAACCGCGCCAGGTTCGGGACGCGTCCGGCGCCGCCGATCAGCGGTGAGTAGAACGCCCGGCCGAGGGCGTTGACGGCCAGGACGTCCGTCCTCGGGTTCCGGATGAAGGCGACGGCGCCGGTGATCGCTTCCAGCGCCCAGGTGAGGCTGGGGTCCACGGGGACCTGCCGGGCCGCTCGGCGCCGCCGCCCGGACGCGGGGATGCCGTCGGCGGTGCGGGCGAGGTCGAACAGGTGCGCGCGTTCGGCGTCGTCGAAATGCAGCGTGTCGGCGATGGCGTTCAGGACGGCGGCGGACGCGCCCCGGATGGCGCCTCGCTCGAGCCGTGAGTAGTACTCCACGCTCACGCCGGCGAGCATCGCGACCTCGCTGCGGCGCAACCCGGGTACCCGGCGGCCCCGCCCGGCCGGCAGCCCCGCCTGCGCAGGGGTGACCTTGGCGCGTCGCGACATGAGGAACTCGCGCACCTGGTGACGGTTGTCCATCCATCGAGCGTACGGCGGACCGGCGCGGACGAGGGGTGCCCTGCCGGGGAACGTCACGCCAGGGACTCTCGCGCACGCCCGAGATGGTGTTCCCTGGAGCCGACACACCCCGGCGTATCAAGGAGCACCGACCATGCGTGGAGCCGTCATGCACGCCCCCGGCGACGTCCGGGTCGAGGAACGCGCGGACCCGCGGATCCTGGAGCCGACCGACGCGATCGTCCGGACGAGCGCGACCTGTGTCTGCGGGACCGACATGTGGGCCTATCGCGGCGCGGACAAGAGCGAGGGCCCCAGACCGATGGGCCACGAGTACGTCGGCGTCGTCGAGGAGGTCGGCGGTGCGGTACGCGGCATCGAGGTCGGCGACTTCGTCGTCGGCTCGTTCTTCGCCTCGGACAACACCTGTGAAAGCTGCCGGGCCGGGTACCAGTCCCACTGCGTCCACCGCGTGTTCATGGGGTCGATCGGCACGCAGGCCGAGCTCGTCCGGGTCCCGCTGGCGGACGGCACGCTCGTGGCCGCACCGGGCGCGCCCGAAGCCGACCTGGTCCCTTCGCTGCTGGCCGCGTCCGACGTGCTGGGCACCGGCTGGTTCGCCGCCGGGGCCGCCGAAGCCGGCCCTGGCAAGACCGTCGCCGTGGTCGGCGACGGCGCCGTCGGCCTGCTCGCCGTCCTGGCCGCCAGGCAGCGAGGCGCCGAGCGCGTCATCGCCTTCAGCCGCCACCGCGCCCGGCAGGCCCTGGCCCGCCGGTTCGGCGCCACCGACATCGTCGAGGAGCGGGGCGACGCCGGTGCCGCCCGGATCAAGGAGCTCACCGGCGGGTACGGCGCGCACTCGGTCATCGAGGCGGTCGGTACTCGGGAGTCCATGCGGCAGGCCATCGGTGCCACCCGTCCGGGCGGCCACGTCGGCTACGTCGGCGTCGCGCACGACGTCCAACTCGACGGGCGCGAGCTGTTCTTCTCCGGAGTGCACCTGCACGGCGGCCCCGCCCCCGTACGCCGGTTCCTGCCCGAGCTGATCCAGCTCATCTGGGACCGGGCCATCGACCCCGGCGCGGTCTTCGACCTCACCCTGCCCCTCGACCAGGCCGCCGAGGGCTATCGGGCCATGGACGAGCGCCGCGCCACCAAGGTGCTGCTCACCGTCTGACCGACCAGTCGAAAACGACCACCTTGTTACTGCTACCAGGGAGAATCAATGCCCCCCACTTCCACGCTGGTATTCGTTCACGGTTTCTGGCACGGCTCCTGGTGCTGGAGCGAAGTCGTCTCCCGGGTGGTGGCCACCGGTCGTCCGGCCGTCGCGGTGGACATGGCCGGGCACGGACTGTACGCCCGCCGTCCCCGGTGGTTCACCGAACAGCCGTACAACTCCGAGGCAGTCGGCACGGAGGTTTCGCCCGTCGCGGAGGTCAGTCTCGACGACGCGGCCGCGTTGCTGACTTCGCAGATCAAGCGGATCGGCGGTGGCGAGCCGGTCACCGTGGTCGCCCACAGCGCCGCCGGTCCCGTACTGACGCGAATGGCCCAGCAGGCGCCGGAACTGGTCGCGCACGCGGTGTACCTTTCGGCCTACATGCCGGCGTCCGGCGTGCCGGCCGTGGCCTACACGCGGACACCCGAGGCCGCAGACGATCAGGTCGCGCCATTGTTGCGGGGCGACCCGGCCCGGACGGGCGCGCTGCGGCTGGACCTCGCCACGGCCGACGCGGCCTACCGGCAGCGGCTCTACGAGGCGTTCTATGCGGACGTGGCCCCGGTCCTCGCCGACGCCGCCACGGGCCTGCTGACGCCGGACGGTCCCCTCGGCATCATGCTCGGCACCACTGCCCTGACCGACGACGGCTGGGGATCGGTGCGGCGCACGTACCTCACCTGCACACGGGACAGGGCGATCAGCCCGGCCCTGCAGGCGAGGTTTGTCGCCGAGGCCGACGCGGCCTTCCCGGACAACCCGACGTCCGTCGTCGCGCTCGACGCCTCCCACTCGCCATTCCTCTCGATACCCGATGAGTTGGCCGGCATCGTCACTTCCCTCGGCTGATACGAAGTCGTCGTCACCGTGCGGACGTGCCCGTCGTCCCGGCGGGGAACTCCTCGACGCCGAGGACCCGCAGCAACTCCAGCCGTTCGCGGGCCTCGGCGTCGGCCGGGGTGAGCACCAGCAGTTGCTGCCCCTGGTCGGGAGTGACCAGGGGCTCGCAGTCCATCAGCACCCGGCCCACCCGCGGGTGCAGGACGGCCTTGCGGTCGGCGCGCCGGACCGCGACCTCGTGCTCGGCCCAGAGCCGGCGGAAGTCGGCGCTGGACGACTCCAACCGGTCGATGAGTCCGGCGATCGCGGGGTCGCCGGACCAGCGTCCGGCGACCGCGCGCAGGTCGGCCACAAGCCGGCGGGCCTGGTGCTCCTGCTCCTCGGGCGGGCAGACGGCCCGGGCGGCCGGATCGGTGAACCACCGGTACACCACGTAGCGCCGGTCGCCGGAAAAGCCGGTGTGGTCGCCCATCAGCAGAACGGCCGCCCGGTTCTGGCCAGGACCTCACCCAGGTCCGACAGCACCAGGGCCGGGGTGTCACCGAGCAGGTCGAGCATGCGCATCAGACCGGCGCGGGCCAGGCGGGCCACCCCGTCCGCGGGCTGGGGACGGTGCCCGGCCAGGTGGAACAGGTGGTCGCGCTCGTCGTCGGTCAAGCGCCGGCCGCTGGTGCGGCGGCGCGGGCCGGCGTCGAGGCCCACATCGGCCGGGTGGATCGCCTCGCGTCGGCGGCGAAGGAAGCCGACGAGCTGGTCACGTCGCATGGCTCCATGGTGCCTCGCGGCCGCGAGCCCATCCAGGGAGCGGCTCTCCTCCGATGAACGCTCCGCTTCCACCCGTCCCGGCGCGGGCGCTGGGTTGGAGACGCCATCGAGGAAACAGCGAATCGAGGAGAACATGATGCAGACACGAACCCTGGGCCGCAGCGGACCGGTCACCTCCGCACTGGGGCTGGGGGCGATGGGCATGTCGGGCGCTTACGGGGCGGCCGACCGCGCCGAGAGCATCGCCACCGTGCACGCCGCGCTGGAGGGCGGGCCTACTCGCTGACCCGGCTGGGCACCGACCACATAGACGTCTACCGTCCCGCGCGGCTGGACCCGGCGGTGCCGGTCGAGGACACCGTGGGTGCGATCAAGGAGATGATCGACGCCGGGTACGTGCGGCACCTGGGCCTGTCGGAGGTCGATGCGTCGGTGATCCGCCGGGCGCACGCCGTGCACCCGGTCGCCGACCTGCGGATCGAGTACTCGCTGGTCTCCCGCGCGGTGGAGGCGGATGTGCTGCCCGCACTGCGGGAACTCGGTATCGGCCCGACCGCCTACGGCGTCCTCGGCCGCGGCCTCATCTCCGGGCACTGGAAGGCCGGCCACACCGCCGGCCCGGGCGACGGCCGCGGCTTCTGCCCGCGATTCACCAGCGGGAACGTGGAACACAACCTCGCCCTGGTGGAGTCGCTGCGACGGGTCGCCGAGGCCAAGGGGTGCACGGTCGCCCAGCTGGCCATCGCCTGGGTGGCGGCACAGGGCACCGACATCGTGCCGCTGGTCGGCGCCCGCACCGGCGAGCGGCTGGCCGAGGCGCTGCCCGCGATGGAGTTGGACCTCACCGCCGCCGACCTCGCCGAGATCGGGACGGCGGTGCCGCGGGGCGCGGCCCGCGGCGACCGGTATCCGAGCGCGTTCATGTCCGGCCTCGGCGTGGGCGACTGAGTCAGCCTTGACCGGCTCGGCTGGTGCTCTTGCCGGGGCAGGGACGATCAGAACGTGAAGCAGTTCGCGTACTGGGCCTGCCGGGCGGTGGCGAGGGCGGGGACGCGGGCGCCTGCGTTGCGGGTGACCTGTGCGGCTTCGGTCGGATGCGGTGTGGTGCTCGTGCAGGAGACCGGCGAGCTGTGGCCGGACATCAGGTAGTCGCAGCGTCCGTTGCGGTTGTCGGGCAGGCCGAGGGCGTGGCCGAGTTCGTGCGCGGCGATCCGCGGCGGGTAGAAGCCGTCGTTGACCGCTTCGCGGCCCATGTAGATGACGGCTCGGCCGAAGCCGTACATGTAGGTGCGCGGCCAGCCGTTGTCGGCGTACACCTTGACGGTGGCCTGTGCTCCGGACGCGGGCACGAGCCGGATCGCCGGCACGGCGGCGTTCCATGCGGCGGCGCCTTCGTCGACGGCCGCCCTGAACTCCTGGGCGCCACTGGCGTCGTAGTAGATCGTCCGGGCGGCGACCGCGGCCGGGGTCGAGGCGGATGCGGGAGCGGCGGCCAGCGCGGGCACGAGGAACGCCGACCCGAGGGCGATGGCCAATGCCGCCGTGATCTTTCGGAACATGCGGAGACTCCTGCGGGGTGGGGACGGGGGCAGCCGCCCATGTGCCGGCCGATTTAGGACGAGAAAAGTTCAAGCGCAGTGGGAGCGGACGGCCGACCGTTCCTCCACGGGAGGTTAGTTGAAGGAACCTATTCCTTCTATAAGACGACGGCCGTTAGAAGTTCAATGTTGATTTCGAGGAGCATAGAAAAACCGCCGAGTAGTGCCTGGATCGAGTATTCCGACACTACTTGGAAGGGCGGCTGTCAGTAGATGGTAATGGTTCGGGTTGTGGCGCGGGACGAGGTACCCGCCATTACCTTCGTGCTCGCCGGGTGCGGCCGCTGCTTGCAGTGGGCGCGGGACCGCTCGCTACGCTCCCCGTCCATGGAGATCATTGAGGGTGCGGGTGCCTGGACGGCGCCCGCCGCAGATGGCAATGACTGGGCCGAGCAGTTGCGCACCCCGGACCTGTCGGTCGGGACGTACTGCATTCAGGCGGGCGGGCGCGATGACCAGAGCCCCCACACCGAGGACGAGATCTACGTGGTCACCGCTGGACGGGCCCGGATCGTGACGCCGGGCGGCACGGCGGCGGTCGGCCCCGGCTCGGTGGTCTTCGTGCCCGCCGGTGAGGAGCACTGGTTCGAGGACGTGACCGAGGACCTGGCGCTCCTCGTCGTGTTCGGGCCCGCCTACGGGTCGCGGGGCGCCTGAAACGACCGTTGAGGGTGGAGAATCGGCGGGCTTGTTGTTATTCGCGGTGATCTCGGAGGTCTGCTGCAGGTAAGGCGGAGACTCTCGGGAGGACGAGGATGGGTGTGGGCACGGACGTGGACCTGCTGGTCCGCGCGGCGCAGGACGGCGACGCCGCCGCCCGGGACCGGCTGGTCACCGAGCATCTGCCGCTGCTCTACAACGTGGTCGGCTGGGCGCTCGGCGGCCACGCCGACGTGGACGACGTCGTCCAGGAGTCGGTGCTCCGCGCGCTCGGCGGACTCCACGGGTTGCGCGAGCCGGCGCGGTTCCGGCCCTGGCTCATCTCGATCGCGATGAACCAGGTGCGGCGCCGCTGGACGTCGCAGCGCCGCCGGACACCGCTGGATCCGCAGGCCATGGCCCGGGTGGCGGGGGCCGAGGACGACTTCGCCGAACTGGCCGTACTACGGCTGGAGCTGTCGGAGCAGCGCCGCGAGATCGCCGAGGCGACACGCTGGCTGGACGCGGACGAGCGCGAACTCCTCGCGCTGTGGTGGCTCGAGGCGTCCGGGCATCTCACGCGCGGGGAACTGGCGGACGGGCTCGGCGTGCCGGCGCCGCACGCCGCCGTCCGGGTGCAGCGGATGAAGAAGCAACTGGCGACGTGCCGCGCCGTCGTGCGGGTGGTGAGCGGCCGGCGCTGCGACGCACTCGGCCCGCTGCTCGCCGGATGGGACGGACGGCCGTCGCCGCTGTGGCGCAAGCGGATCGCCAAGCACATCCGGGACTGCCGCTCCTGCGCCGAGCGCGGGCGCGACCTGGCCCCGCCCGAGGCGCTGCTGGCGGGCCTGGTCATGGTGCCGCTGCCCGCCGACGCTCCGCTGCACGCCGCGCTGACCGGCGCCAACGGCCTGGCGGGGTCCTCGCTCGCCGCACCGCCGACCGCCGCCGGAACGGCATCCGCCGGCACCGGCACGGCATCCGCCGATGCTGGGACGGCATCCGCCGGCACGGGGACGGCATCCGCCGGCACGGGGACGGCATCCGCCGGTGCCGGGCAGGCTTCCGCCGCCGCGGGCAAGGCGGGTGCCGGGACGGCGCGCTGGGTGGCGGGGGCCGCGGCGGTCGGGGTCGTCGCGGCAGCCGTCTACTGGACGTGGCCGGAGCCGCCCGACCCGCCACGTCCATCACTCGACTCCGTGGCTCCCGCCCCCGCCCACCGGACGCCCTCGCGCACGCCGCCGCCCGAGCCGGACGCCGCGTCCGGAAAGGACCGGGTCGCGCCGCGCCGCATGCCCGCGACCGTCGAGCAGCAGGTCGTGAAGCTGGTCAACGCGCGGCGGGCCGGCGCGGGATGCGGTCCGCTGCGCGTCTCGCCGGCCCTGCACCGGGCGGCGCAGCGGCATTCGGCGGACATGGCGTCCCGCCGCGTCCTCGATCATCGCGGCGCCGGCGGCGACGACCCGGGGGAGAGGATCACCGCCGCCGGCTTCCGCTGGAGCGTGTGGGCGGAGAACATCGCGCGCGGCCAGGCGACGCCGTCCGCCGTCGTCGGCAGCTGGATGAACAGCCAGGGGCACCGCGCCAACATCCTGAACTGCCGGCTGACGACGGTCGGGATCGGGGTCGTGCGCGGCGCCGGCGGGCCCTGGTGGACGCAGGTCTTCGCGACGCCCCGGTGATCGGCGCGATCAGCGGGCGGTGCCGAACACCTGCGTCCAGTACGGGCCGCCCGACTTCACCACGCCGACGCCGATCTCGGCGAACTTGCAGTTCAGGATGTTGGCGCGGTGGCCGGGGCTGTTCATCCAGGACTTCATGACGCTCGCGGGCGTCGGCTGCCCCTTGGCGATGTTCTCGCCGTAGGTGGACCACCGGTACCCGGCGGCGGTGATCCGGTCGCCGGGGCTCTTGCCGTCGGGGTTGGTGTGGTCGAAGAAGCCCCGCCGGGCCATGTCCGCCGAATGGCCCTGCGCCGCCTGTGTCAGCCGGGCGTTGGACTTCACGGCGCGGCACCCCTGCTTCGCGCGCTCCTGGTTCACCAGGGCGATGACCTGCGCCGCGGTGCCTCCGCTCGCCGGTGCGGGCGGCGCCTTCGTCCGGGCGGGCGCCGGCTTGGCCGAACGCGGCCGGGTCGCACGGGGCGTCGGTGTGCGGGTCTTCGAAACTTTCCGGGTGCGGGTCGGTGTCGGGCTGGCCGTCGAACTCGGCGACGGTTCCGCGGCGTCGGGCAGGACCGGCGCGGACGCGGCAGGGGACGCCGAGGATCCGCTCGCGGCCGGGGCGGCGCCGGGGTCGCCGTCGAACGCGCCGCTCGCCATACCGGCGACCCCGCCGGCCACCAGCAGCCCCGCGGCGCCCGCGGCCGTCCACGCCGCCGCACGCCCGGACACCGTCCGCTGCCGCCGCCGCGGGCCCGGCCCTCCACCCCTGGGGGGAATGGGGTTGCTCATGGCGATGCCACGTCCTCTCGCGTCGGGTGCCTGTAGATACGGTGCAGACCCCCGCCAGGACGGGCGATAACACAAAATATTCAGAAACTTCTGGACGAAGTGACACCGTGGCGCGCCAGCACCACCAGCGGAGGTGGGGGCGCTGGCGCGGCGTCCACGAACGCCGACCGGCCCACCCCGACGTTGATCTGCGGCGTGTTGTTGTTTTCGGTGCGCTCATAACAACAACACGCCGCAGGTCAACGCAGCGGGTGAGCCTGGGGGGACGCCGGGCTAGCGCGGTGGAGCGGCCGGGGGCCGGGGGCTCCGGGTGAAGACCGGGAACGGGAGGCGGAGATCGTCGGGGCCCCTCACCTTGACCGCTATCGAAACGCCGTCACTCCGGGTCGTCGGCAGCTCGCCCTGCCGGGCGCACCGGGCCAGATAGGCCAGGCCCTGCTTCAGCTGGACGCGCGGGCCGGGGTCCAGGCGGGCGGCCCAGGCGGGATCCGGCTCCGCGCGCAACCAGGCGTAGCAGGCCATCGCATAGCCGAACTCGGACTCGGTGAGATAACCGACGCGTGAATAGCCGTCATTGCGGGCGGCGTTGAGCATGCGCTCGTCCAGATAGCCCAGCGGCTGGACGGAGAATCCGCGGGCCGTCTCCCCGAATCTCAGTGCGGCGTTGGTGCTGAAGACGCCGAATCCGAAATAGACGGTGAGGAGATCGGTGAGGCGCTCGTGGTCGCGGCGCTCGCGGGTGACGCGGCGTTCTCCCAGCAGGCGGACGTGGCACAGCTCGTGCGCGATGATCGCCGTCAGGTAGTCCGCGTCCGATGCCTCGCTCACGTCCAGCCCGATCACCGGACGGCCGTCCCTGACGAAGTAGTGCCCGACCGCGCGGCTGCCGCCGCGTGTCTCCGGGGCGTCCTCGTCCCGCACGTCGAAGTACTCCACCGTGAGGTCGGACCGGTCGATCGACATCACCGTGCACACACCGGTGATCAGGCGCTCGATCTGCCGGGGCGTCCCGGTGTATCCGGACCGCAGACTCGGGCCCGGTAGCACGATGCCGCCGAGCAGCGGCTCCCGGCCGAACTCGCCGGCGAACCATGTCATCGACGCCTCGATCCAGGCCTGCTGGGGCGGGTCGACCGGGCAGTCCTCGCTCACCGTCCGCAACCAGGGCCGCGGCTCCTCCGCGTTCTCGTGCATTGCTCTCCCGACGGTCATGGCCGGACGGGCGGCCATGCGGCGGCCCATGCTCTGTTCCGCTGCCCGGCGGAGTTGCCTGAGCTCCACCGGGCGCGCCCGGGGAAGGGACGATGGCTGGTCGTGCGGGATTCTTACGGCTATCCGACTACCTTGTCAAGGAATGTGAAAAATATGCATCGAGGTGCGTGTGCGGGAGCGCGGCCTCCTCGTGCGGGGCATGGAAGGGGGTGTGGCGCGGCGGGCCCACGGACGAAGGGTTTGCCCATGCCTCCGATCGCTCGCCGGCCCTCGCATCACCGCACCCGGCCCCCGAAACGCACGTTCCCCGCGGTACTCGTCGCGCTCGCGGCGGTCCTGCTCCTCGCCGGGCTCGCTTCGTGCGGTGGCCAGGCGTCCCAGAAGACCTCGCGCGGCAAGCCTGCCCCGGCTACGACGCCGTCCACGCGTCCTCCGTCGACGTCCTCCACGCCGACGTCCGCTCCTCCGACGTCCGCCCCGCCCACTTCTGGTCCGTCGACGACGCCAGATGGGGGAGGAGTGTCGCCGTCCGAACCTGGTGCGAGGTCGGGAGGGGCCGGCCTCGATCCGCGCTTTGCCACGTGCGCCAAGGCCAACGCCGCCGGATACGGCCCGTACTACCGGGGCACCGATCCCGAATACGCCTGGTACGAGGACCGGGACCAGGACGGCATCGACTGCGAACCCCGGAACGGCACCGAACCGTCGACGCCGGTTCCGTCACCGAGTGGTGAGCCGTCTACCTCGATGCCCTCCGAAGAGCCGTCCGCGCCCGGTCCCAGCGAGATTCCCTCGGACTCGGGGCCGAGTGAGGAGCCGTCGGAGTCCGGTTCGAGCAGCGGGCCGTGAGTCGCCCGCCCGTACCGACCGGGGTGCCGCCAGGCCGGTCGTCCTGCTGACCGTGCTGGCACTCGTGGTCGCCGGCGCGGTGTCCCTGCCGGGCCGTTCCCGGCCGTTATCGTCCTCGGCGGGGTCGGCGCGGACACGAGCACCATCAGGTCGTCCGGCGCCGCCGTCATCAGCTACGACCCCCTCGCGGTCGGGAAGGAGGGCACGGCGCGCGGCAGCAAGCAGGGCGCGTTCTACAGCGTCTACGGGTCGTCGAGCGGCACCGGGCTGCTGGCCGCCTGGGCCTGGGGCGCGAGCCGGATCATCGACGTGATCGATCAGTCGGGCAGCGGCTGCGTGCCGGCCTTCCGCGGGATCGCCCAGGAGAGCGGCGCGCAGCCGCTGAGCAGCGCCTACTCCGAGCAGCCGCGGCTCGGCGACGCGTTCGGCTCCTACACCGGCAACCCGAGCGGGCTCCCCGTGGACACCCACGAGATGGTGGCCATGGTCGCGCCGCGCGGGCTGTTCATCATGGAGAACCCGCACATCGACTGGCTGGCCGCCAGGTCCGGGAGCGTGGCGGGGCTCGGCGCGGGCGACAACATCACCTACTGGTCGGACGCCCAGGACGGCACGCACTGCGCCACCCGCTCCGAATGGCAGGCGCCGCTGCGGGCGAACATCCAGAAGTTCCTGCTGCGCTCGGGCGGCTCGACCGGCGGGTTCCGGATCGCGGGCGGCAAGGCCGGCGACCTGTCCCAGCGGAGGGACTGGCAGACCCCGCCCTTGTCCGACGGCCCCGGCGCCCCGCTGGCCACGCCCCCGACGACGCCTCCCACGACCCCGCTGACCACACCGCCGCCGTCCGGGGCGGGGTGCTCGGCGACCGTGTCGACCAACCAGTGGACGGGTGGCTTCGCCGCCACGGTCCGGGTGACGGCGGGCTCCTCGCCGGTCAACGGCTGGACGGTCGCCATGACCCTGCCGTCCGGCGCGAGCATCACCAACGCCTGGAACACCGACCGCAGCGGGAACAGCGGCGCGGTCCAGTTCGGCAATGTCGCCTTCAACGGCTCTAACGCCCCCGGCCAGTCGACCGAGTTCGGCTTCCAGGGGACCGGGACCGGCACCGGAATGGCTCCCGCCTGCTCCGCCGGGTGATTCTAGGGAAGGCCCGGTGCCTCACGCACCGGGCCTTGCCGGTTGCGGCCGGTCCGGATCCGGATCATCCGCGCGATATCGGGAAGGACTGAAAGCGACCTGCGGACGAGCGGCCCGTTCCGGCCCGGTGCCGGGCGGAACGATCGCGACATCTAAGGTCATAGGGGAGGACGACGACTGGGGCTTCTCCCACCGGACGGTGCGGGGGCCCGCTTGACTCTGGGGCGGCAGCAGTGAAGGTCAAAGAGATCATGACGAGCCCGGTGATCACCGTGGACCGGGACGCGCCCGTGCCCGACGTCGCGGCCCTGCTGCGCGCCCGCCGGATCAGTGCCGTCCCGGTCGTGGACGCCGACGGAGCCGTCGTGGGCCTGGTCAGCGAGTACGACCTGCTGGCCCGGGAGGGGGACGCCGCCGCCGACGTGATGACGACCGGCGTCATCAGCGTCACCGAGGACACCGATGTCGAGGAGGCCCGCCACCTCCTGATCGAACGGCGCATCCGCCGCGTCCCGGTCATGTCGGGCCGCGACCTCGTCGGCATCGTCGCCCGCTCGGACGTCATGGCGCTGCTCACCACCGAGTGGGCGTGCGCCGTCTGCGGCGAGGTCGTCCGGGGCGAGCGCGCGCCGGCTCGCTGCCCCAAGTGCCACGCGACCGCCGACCGGTTCGCCCTGCAGGAACCCCTCCCGGGCGCCTGAATCACCCGGCGGGCCGGTCGCCCGCTACGCAACGGTGCGTCTGGTCATCCCTTCGCCATCCGGCTCGATACCCCACGAGAACACGACGCGGGGGTGGACGCGGATGAGATCGTCCCCGAAGTACGACCCTTCCGGGGCCTGCTCCACGGCGGTCTCGGCGCGTCCCCGGATCTCGATGCCGCGCGCCTTCCAGGGCTGGACGGACGCCAGGTCGTCGACGACGAACGCCACCTGGTCGTTGCGGCCCAGATTCCGGTACTTGCGGCTCTCGGCGAGGTTCCAGCCGCGGATGTCGATGGTGCCGGTCTCGGCGTTGTAGGTGAAACCGACCGGGTTGTTCTGCGGGTCGCCCTTCGGGCCGACCGTGGCCAGCCGGCCCAGGTGCTGCGTTGACAGGTACTCGCGTTCCACATCGGTGAGGCTCATGCCGTCCACCGTGCAACCTCAACCGGGATTGAGGTCAAATCCGGCGATGACCCTCCGGAGCCTGGGCGACATCTCGTCCGGCAGCCCGTCCAGCGGGAACCAGCGCGCCTCCAGGACCTCCGCCGCGTCCAGTTCGAGCCGCCCGCCGACGATCCGCGCCTCGTAGTAGGTCTCGACCCGGTGCCGGAAGCCGCTGGCCAGCCCCAGTGGAGGCCCGGGGACCTCCACCTCCAGGGCCGTCTCCTCCCGCACTTCGCGGGCGACCCCGTCCTCCAGCCGCTCACCGGCGTTGACGTATCCGCCGGGCAGCCCCCACGCGCGGTACTCCGGCCACAGCCGGTGCCGCAGCAGCAGGATGCGCCCGCGCTCGTCCCGGACGACCCCGCCCGCGTACACCAGGAACGTCCGGTGCCGGAGCCGCGCGAGCCGCCACTGCGCCCGCCCGCCGAGCCGCTTCCACACCGGCGCCGCCCACGCCCCGATCCGCCCGCGCACCCGGCGCTCCACGCCGAACGGGATCTTCATCAGCGAAATGCTAGCGGTCGGCCGGACGACCCCCGGCATCCGCTATGGCTCTGATCACATCCGGCCGGATCGGGATCCCCGGCGCCACCGCCGTTCGTCCCACACAGGAGTCCACGACGGGGGAGGACGCTGTGACGACCATGATGGAACGCGCCAAACCGGAGGCGAGGCCCCGGCACCGGGCCCACGTCCGCCTGCTGCGCAAGGTCGCCGTCGCGGCGGCCGGCTCGGCCCTGATCGTCGCGGGCGTCGCCATGCTCGTCCTGCCGGGCCCCGGCGTGGTCGCGATGCTGGCGGGCCTCGGCCTCCTCGGCACCGAGTTCCCCACCGCCCGCCGCCTCAGCACCCGCCTGAACACCCACGCCAAATCCGCCTGGCACAAAATCCGCACCACTGCCAGAGCCAGGAAGGCAAAGGGCTAGGAAAGCAAAGGCTAGGACGGCACTGCTCTGCTGGCATCGCCTCTCGTCCTTACCGGCGGAAAGGCATGTTCACCGCGTCAAGCCCGCCGCCGCGGCGGCGGGCTTGACGCGTTTCCGAAGGCAGTGCGGCCTCAGGGCTTGTAGCCGGCCTCGGTGAGGCGGTGGGCGGCGCGCTCTCGTTCTTCTTCGGCGAAGAGGGCGGCGAAGCGGGGGTCGGCGACCTGGGCTTCTACGGAGAGGTCCAGGCGGCCGCGTTCGTGGAGGGCCGTGAATCCGTCGGAGATGTGGGGAGAGGCGAGGAGGAGCTTCGCCGCGCCCACGCCGCCGTGCTCTGTGACCATGCTCAGGAACGCGGACGCGTTGTAGTCGGCCTCGGTTTTCGTGCGCGTGTAGAGGAGCAGCATCGCGCTGTGGAATTCGGCGGCGAGACGCGCGTCGTCCGGCTCGGTGGCCGCGGCCTCCTCAGGGGGGCGGGCGGTGCCGGCGTTGTCCATGAACCAGTCGAGCGCCTCGATGAAGTGCTTGATTCCGTCGCCGGAAAGGGCGCCGATGGGGAAGTTCGGGCGCTTGTCCAGGCGGTCTTCGGGGATGTCGACGCCGTCGATGCGGTTGAGGCGCCGGCGGTACTCCTCGCGGAGCGCCGTGTCGTCGAACGGGGGACGTTTGGCCAGGTGCTGGAAGACGACCTCGACGCTGGCGCTGCGCGGGTAGAGGACGACCGGCCAGATCCAGCCGCGGGAGTCCGTGGGGTCCTCCAGCCACGGAAAGCAGCTCGTGTTGGTCTTACCGCTCCCGAAGTCGATGTTGCCGCCCTTGCCGATCCAGTGCTCGAGAACCTGGGTCGTCAGCTCGACGGTCTCGTCTCCGTGGACGGACAGCTGGTTCTCGAACCGGCCGAGGAGCCGGTCCCAGTCGTCCCCGGAATCCTCGGCGTCCTCGGGGGTGTCCATGCCGATGAGTTTCGCGAGGGACCCGGCGGTGAGGCGCTGGGCGGGGTCGGCGGCGCCGCCGTCGGAGAAGGTCACGCCCTCGGTCTCCAGGACGGCGCGAGGCGTCTCGGCGCGCTCGTCCGGCCAGCGGAACGAAGGGGACACCGTGCCCTCGGAGGTGAGGACCCGGTGCGCGTTCTCCAGGCCGGGACGGGACGCCATGTAGCTGCCGACGCCGGCGGGGTTGGAGCCGATGACGGCGGCCAGGTCGCCGAACGTCGTCCACGAGCCGGTGGGCAGTTCGGCGAGCAGGCGCCGGAGCAGCACCCAGGTGCGGCGCTCGTCCTCGAGGTCGGAGCCGCCGGGGAGCGGCGCCGGCCAGAGCGCGACGCAGCGTTCGGTCAGTGCCTCGGCGCGGGCCAGGATCTGCGCCTTGCCCCAGCGGGGCGCGTCGGCGATCTCGCGGTTCATGTGCAGCGCGCTGGCGTCGAAGATCTCCTGCTTGCGCTGGAACGGGTGGTTGGAGAGCTTGGAGTTGTCGCCCGTCAGCGTGAGGTTGCCGAGGGTGTGCAGGAGTTCGGCGTGCAGCTCGGCGGGGCCGTCCTCGTCGGTCACCTCGGCGGACAGGAGGTCGAGCCAGTCCTGCGTGACGGTCTGCGGCATGACGTGCTCGATCGTGAGCTTCGCCGCCGCGAAGTCGACCGGCTCGCTGGACTCGTGGCTCTGCTCCAGGCGCTTGAGGACGAAGAAGCGCTGGTTCGGGCGTCCCGACCAGTAGAACGGCCGCGTCCGGACGGCGGTGCGGAGCTGGTCGTCGGACGGCCAGTAGCGGCGCTCCCCGGAGAGGTAGCGGTGCACGGCCTCGTCGATCGGGCGGTCCGCCTCCAGTTCCCTGGGCGCGCTGTTGAGGATGCGGTTGAGGTTGTTGGTGGGCATCCCGGCGATCATCCGGCGGACGAGGAAGCTCTCGACGAAGGAGAGGGACCGGGCGACCTGTGCGGCCGTGGTCTTGCCGTGGTCGAGGAGGTCGAGCATGTGCAGGGCGATCGGGAAGGTGATCTGCCCGCCCCACTCGTGCAGCCGCAGCAGGGCGGCGCGGAGCGCGGCGTCCTCTTCCCTGGCGGGCTCGATGACCCGCATGAGGAGCCGGCCCCGCCGGTACAGTTCGGCGATCTCGCCCTCCAGCGCCTCCTCGCCGCCCTGGCGGACGATCTCGCTGAGACGCCGCTGCTGGGCGCGGTAGATCTCGCTCTGCTTGGCGCGGTAGTCGCCGCGGATCACCAGGTCGAGCCAGGCGAGGAGCTCCAGATTGTCCGCGCCGAGCTCCTGCTGCATGGGCAGCCAGATCCTCGTGTAGACGCGCTCGCCGATCGTCGGGAGGAGCATGAAGACGTAGTTGCGGAGCAGGTCGGTCTGGCTGAGCTTGACGCCGGTGTTGTTGAGCGACTCGAAGATCCGGTACACGTTGTCGCCGTGCTCGGCGGTGATCTCCACGACGGACAGCCGGCTGCGGACGACGGTCTCCAGCCGCTTGAGCGCCTCCACGTCGCCGTCGGGGTCGTAGTCGATCAGCGCCTGCTTGAAGTAGCGGTACGCGGCGCCGATGCGGTCGCTGCCGCCGGCGCCGGCGCCGCTCTCCATGCAGGCGGCGAACGCCTCGCGGTCGGCCTGGGTGGGCAGCAGCCGGAAGTGCTCCAGGCCGTCGCGGTACTCGTTGACGAGGTACTGCTTGTGGATGCGGCCCGCCTCCCGCGGCGCGATGTCCCTGAGGCGGTCGCGCAGCGCGCAGCACGCGAGCATCAGCGTCGTGAGCCGCTGCTGCCCGTCGACGACCAGCCACCGCTGGATGTCCCCGGCCGACATCGTGCCCGGCGCGAGGACGACGGAGCCGATGAAATGCGCCGGCCGGTCCTCACCGGCCGCGATGATCTCCGCGTGTTCGAGGATGTCCGCCCACAACCGAGCCCATTCCCGGTGCCCCCAGCTGTAGGTCCGCTGGTACAGCGGAATCTGGAACTGCTTCTCACCCTCGATGACCTTGAAGAAGGAGAATTCACGAGCCTGCATGGGGAACCTTCCGAACGGACTGTCGCGGGTTGAACATCAATACGAACTGGTTATGGTGCCGGTTTTTCCCCAGTCACGGTAAGTAACGGAGTAGAGTGAATGAGAGGCGGGAGCCATGGTGACTTTGCTGGAGAGGTCGATCTCCAGGCGCTCGGGAAGGTGGTCGAGGCCGGTGACCAGGGTGTAGGCGACCTGGGTGAGATTGCTGCCGAACGCCCGGTAGAACGGGGCGACAGGGCCGTCGGACACGAGCCGCACGGCCGCTGCGGTGCCGTGGTAGGTGATCCGTCCGGTCTCCGTGCTTCGGCGGAGTGACGGGGTCTGCCGAAGGAGTTCCAGAATGTTGTACGGCGACGACACCCACCTTACTTCTGCCGCCGCCCAGGCAAGGATATTCTCGCCTGTGCGGAGGGATTCCGTATCGATGGGCTGGCAGATCTTCGGACTCGCGCGGAAGTAGGCGCAGTTTCCGACAATTATTATCCGTGGTCCTGTCAGGCCGCTGTACAGTTCCTCGGCGAGTTCGGTCCGCACCTCGAAGTTGTAATTGGTGCTCTCGCCGGCCTGGTAGTGGAGCGTGCCCTCTGAATCGAACACATCCGTGCTCTGGTCCATGCCACCTTCCGCGGTGAAGGCGGCGGTCTTCCGCGCAGAGACCGCTGCTTCGACGGCCGCACCGACCGCCGCCGGTGTGGTGGGCGGGCCCGTGCGGGGCATGGCGGACCGGGGCTGCTGGACGGCGGCGGCCGACCGGGAATTGCCGGCTGTCGGAGAGGCGGTGACGGCCTGGGACTGTTCATGTGTCCCGCCTGTGGGCGCCATCACTGCGATTCCTGCAAGTAGGGCGAGCGCGGTTGGTATGCCTATCGCGAGAGCCGCGCGCTGGAAGACCGGGTGTTTGGTGGAGGCGTTCGCCGGCGGGAGTTTGACGGTGGTCCAGCGGGTGGTGCGGTCGTTGGTGAGGGTTTGGTCGTCGGCCATGGCCAGGGCGTGGCCTTGGGCGAGGGCCTCGGGGGCGGTGATCGGGCCTTGGGAGTGTTCCAGCAGGCGTAGGAGGATGTCGCGGCTGTGCGGGCGTTTGGCCGCGTCCTTGTGGAGGGCCTGGGCTACCAGGTCGCGTAGGGGGCCGGTCAGGCCGCCGAGGTCCGGTCTGCCCTTGACGATGCGGTTCATGACGGCGGGGATGGTGTCCTGGCCGTAGGGCGGGTGGCCGTTCGCGGCGTAGGCGATGGTCGCGCCCCAGGCGAAGACGTCGGCGGCGGGGGTGACGGTGTCGCCGGCCAGCTGTTCCGGGGCCATGTAGGACGGTGTGCCGATGACCGTGCTGGAGGCGGTGACCGTGGCGTCCAGGAAACGGGCCACGCCGAAGTCGATGACGCGGGGGCCGTCCGGGCCGACGAGGACGTTGCCGGGTTTGAAGTCGCGGTGGACGATGCCGGCCTCGTGGATCGCGGCGAGGGCGGTCGCCGTCCCCACCGCGAGGCGGTAGAGCGCCGGGCCGCTCTGCGTGCCGTGCTCCGACACGAGATCGCGGAGGGACGGGCCGTCGATGAACTCGGTGACGACGTAGGGGAGGCCGTCGTCCTCGCCCGCGTGCAGGATCTCGGCCGTGCAGAAGGACGCCACCTTGCGGGCCGCCGAGATCTCCCTGAGGAACCCGTCGCGGGAGCCGCCGTGGTCGTGCAGGACCTTCAGCGCCACCCGGTCGCCGTTCTCGTCCTCGGCGAGGTAGACGACGCCCTGGCCGCCCTCGCCGAGCCGTTCGATCAGCCGGTGGCCGCCGAGCCTTTCGGGGTCGCGCGAGGTCAGCGGCCTGCGGCCGGTCATGCCCGGCCGCAGCGCGGGTGTGCCGACGGGGGATGCATGAGGTGGGCCCGCCCTTCCTGGGGTGCGCGGCGGCAGGGGTGGGGGAGCCCGGCCACCGTCCGGCCGCCGGGCGGTCGCCGTGATCTGCGGACACGCCACCACGCCACCGAGAGCAGCGCACGCGTGAACTCGATCAACGCGCAGAGTAGCACCGGGTGTGAGGGTGAGGGACGAGGTTGCCGGGTTGCGGCCCGACAGAGTGGGATTTTTCGGTACATGGCCGTTAGTGGCCGCGTGTTACCGGCGGGCGGTGCTCGCGCTGGTCACCAGGGGGATGGCGAGGGGTGTGCGAGCGAAACGTTGTGAATTCGATCAACGCGTCATTTGCGTTTTGATGGCAGGGAATTGGAAGACGCGTTACCTTGTCGCCAGGTGGTCGCCCACGGTGAGAGGCAGGGACGGCATGGGGCATGGGTCTCGGTGCGAAGGGTTTCACGAAGGGGCCGCGCCTTTCGGGGTTCTCGGCGAACGGGTCGACGGCCTGACCGAACTCGAGGACGCGGCGCTGGCGGCGGTATCGGCCGAGGACGTGCGGGAGGTCCTGCGCCTCGGACCGCCCGAGCTGCAGCGCGCCGTCCTCGACGTGGTGCGTCTCGGCGCGGCGAAGAAGATGCCCGCCGGAGCGATCGAGCAGGTGCTCCGCACGATGCGTCACGGCGACCGGAGGCGCAGCGGCCGGCTGCGGCTGCTGCTCGGCGGCGTCTTCGCGCACGGCTTCGGCAACGCCGACGAGCTCGGCCCGGACGACTGCGTCGCGCTGCTCGGCGCCGACACGGCGGAGGACGTGCTGGAGCGGGCTCCCGGGCTGCGGAGCCTGCTGGAATGGGACGCTCCGATCGCCTTCGTGCGCTGGGGGCTGGTGCGGGCCGTCGCCGAGGACCGTCCGCTCGCGGTGGTGGCGCTCGGCCTGCTGGCGGCGGAGCCGGCGGAGCGGATGCCCGGAGCGCGTGACCTGTGGGACGCCCTCCGCGAGGAGCATCCCGAACTTCCCGAACGACCGGTCGATGCGCTGCGGCTGCACGCGATCGCCGCCGGGGACCGGGAGGCCGCACCCGAGCCGGGGCGGCTCGCCGTGGAGCTGGACGAGCTGCGCGGACGGTTCGCGAGCGCCGCGGACGCGGCGGACCGCGTCGCCGGGCGGCTGCGGGACGGCCATCGCCCCGACGACGGTGATCTGCTGCTCGTCCAGGGCGTCGCCGCGGGCTTCGACGGGCTGGCCGCGCGGATCCTTCCCGGAGAGCAGCCGGTCGAACTCGACGAGCTGGCGGCGGTGGTCCAGGCCGTGCTGGAGGCCGGCCGCAGGGACGACCGGGTCCGCGACCTGCGGTACGTCGAGGGGCCGGAGTCGGAGACCGAGCTGCTCGCGGAGCTGCGGCGGGCCGCGGCCGACGGCGACGGGGAACTGGCGGTGCTCGCCGAGCTCATCGAGCTGTGCGCGAAGGACCGGCTGCGCGCCCCCGTCCTGGCGGAGCGGGCGCGCGCCGAGCTGCCGGAGCGCTGGCATCGCCTCATCTACGTGGCGCTGATGGGAGACCTCACGATAGGGACCGGCGAGCGGCCCGCCCCCGCCCCCGCCCCGGTGGAGCCGGACCCGGCGGTGCCGGAACCGCCGGACGTCCCGGACCGGCCCCTCGCCACCGACGCCCACCGGGTCGCCGGTGTGCCCGCGCCCCGGGAGGCGCCCGCGGCCGAGACCGTCCCGCCGGACGCCCCCGAAGACGGGCTGGCCGCCCTCGACGCGTTCCTCGAAGACGCGACCGGACCGCCGCCGGAGCCGGCCGGACCGCCGCCGGAGCCCGCACCGCCGCCGGAACCGTCCGGCACCCGCGCCGAGGACCGGCGCGAGCAAGCGGTGGCCGAGCAGCCCGAGCCCGCGGCGGCTCCGGAGCCGGGGCCGGCCGACGGGCTGGCCGAGGCGGAGGCCGCGGCGCTGCGCGACCGCCGGTTCGGCCTCGCGGCCTGGCTGCGCAGGGCGGCGGGGCGTCCGGACGCCGAGGTGGACGCCCGCCGGTGCGCGGCGCTCGCCCCGGAGATGGGGGTGTTCGCGGGGCCGCTGTCGGCCGAGTTCGCCGCCGCGGCCCGCGACCTGGACGCCAAGGCGCTCGCCGACGATCCGGCAGGCGCGCTGCTGGCGTGGGCGGCCGCGATCAGGGCGGGCCTGGTGTATCCGGAGACGGCGCGGCTGGTGGAGAACCTGAACGTCGTCGTGTCGGGACAGGCGGTCCTTCGGGAGTGCGGCGAGGCGTTCGCGCATGCGGCGCGGGCCGGGGTGTACCTGAGCCCCGGCATGGACGGTTGGATCCGCGGTGCCGCGAGGCTCGCGCAGGCCCGCGACGACGCGTCCAAGGAGGCGGCGCGGCTGCTGGAGGAGGCGCCGCGCCGCACCATCAAGCTCGCCCGTGCCACCGAGGTGTGGAAGGCGCTGCTGCCGGCGGACGGCGAGATCCGCCGGCTGCTGCGGCCCGCCGCTCAGGACGACGCGGCGCGGGCCGGTGAGGTGGCGGCCGAGGTCGTCCGGCTGCGCGGCGGCGCGGCGATCGAGCGGCTCATCGAGGACACCGATCGGCGCGTCAACAGCCCGAAGAAGGGCAAGCCGATCATCGCGGGCGCCCGGCGCAAGCTGCACGAGCGGATCGACGACGCGCTCGCCGCGGCCGGGCGGTGGGCGGCGGCGGTGAAGGAGCACGAGGACGCAGCCTCCGGCGACCGCGACTGGCGGGCGGGGCCGCTGCGGCAGCTGCGCGACGCCGTCACCGGGCGGCGGGAGGAGGTCGGCGCGGCGTTCGCCGCGCTGGCGGACGCCGCGGGCGAGGAGGCCGCGGCCGCCGCCCGCCATCTGCTCGACGGCGCGTTCGCCCTGCTGGACGGGGCGCGGCCGCCCGAGTCCGAGTCGCCCGCGGCCCGCGTCCTCAACCGTGACCTGCTGCCGGCCGCCGGCCTCGCCCTGGACTCGCGCACGCTCCGGCCGACCGGCGACATCACCCTGGAGGAGCTCGTCGCCGTCGCGCACGCCGGGCCGCCCGACTGGGGGAAGGTGTTCCAGGCGCGGGCCGAGCGGCTCGACCACGAGGGCACGCGCGCCGTCGTGTCCGTGCTGGAGGCGGTCGACACGGAGGCCGCCGCGCGGCTCGGGGCCCGCCGGGACGACCTGGTTCGCGACGCCCGAGCCGCCAGGGACCGGCGAGTCGAGGGGCTCCGCGACCAGATCGCGATGGCGCGCCGGGACGGGTCGCTGTCCGAGGGCGAGGAGCGCGAGGCCGAGGAGGCGGTGCGGCTCCTCACCGCCGACCGCCAGGACTTCGACCGCATCGGACGCGAACTCGACGCGCTGCAGGACCGGCTGGAGCGCTGGTGCGAAACGAGCGTGCAAGCCGCGCGTGAGGCGCTCGCCGAGGCGCGGGAGGCCGGCGACCTCCGCGAGGCGGACGTGCGGCGCATCGAAGGCCACATCGAGGACCGCGACCTGACGACCGCCCGCGAGTTCATCGCGCAGCTGAAGGCCGGCAAGCAGCTCCCCGAGAAAGCCGACAGCCCCGACTTCCAGCGCTTCTACCCCGCGTTCCCGGACGTCTTCCACCGCCACTCCCGGCAGACCGGGAAACGCGCCCGCAAGCAGGAGACCAGCGAGTACATCGACGTGCTCAAGGAGGCCCTGATCGCCGGGCGGGACGTGACCGATCCGCAGCTGGAGGGCCTGCTCGCCGGGGCCGGCATCGACATCCCGCAGCTGCGCGAGGCGTCCCGGCGGGTCGCGGGGGAGGGCCTGCGCAAGTGGCTGAACCTGCGCGACGGCCGCAGCAAGACGCCGGGGAACCTGCGCTCGCTGATCGACGCGATCCTCAAGATGATCGGGCTGGAGGGGACGCAGGGCGACGCCGACCAGGGCCCCGACCGGATGCGGATCGTGCTCGACGGCGTCCGGCACGTCGGCTCGGTCGGCGGGGCGCTGCTGCCCGCGTTCGGTTCGCAGCAGAGCCCGTCCGGCGGGCGGCTCCGGCTGCTGCTGCACTGGGGGCGTCCCGGTCCGCAGCAGCTGATCGACCTCCTCGGCGGGCAGCCCGAGGGCGAGACCGTGCTCGTGCTGTACTTCGGCGTCCTGTCGGCCGACGACCGCGCCCAGCTCGCCCAGGCCGCCCGCAAGCGCCCGGCGCCGGTCGCCGGGGTCCTGGACGACGCGGCGATCGCGTACCTGGCGTGCCGGCCGCAGGACTGGTCGGTCGCGGTCGCGCTGATGGCGCCGTTCACCGCCACCGACCCCTACGCCCCCACGGGCGGCGTCCCGGAGGAGATGTTCTACGGGCGGTCCGAGCAACTCCGCAAGGTCACCGACCGCAGGGGCCCGTCGTTCGTGTTCGGCGGGCGGCAGCTCGGCAAGTCGGCGCTGCTGCGCAAGGCCGAACGCGACCTGGCGTCCGACCCGGACCGGACGGTGATCTTCGAGACCATCCAGACGGTCGGGAAGGTCCGCTCGCTGTCGCTGTGGCCGATGCTGGGCGACCGGCTCGCCAAGGCCGGCGTCGTCCGGTCCGGGCTGACCGGCCGCGACCAGGTGATCGACGCGGTCCGCGGGTGGGCGGACGCCGACCGCAACCGGCAGCTGCTCATCCTGCTGGACGAGGCCGACGCCTTCCTCAACCGGGACGCCGAACGGGGCCGCTTCGAGGACGTCACCGCCCTGCGAACCCTCATGGAGGACACCGGCCGCCGCGTCAAGGTGGTGTGGGCGGGCCTGCACCAGACCGCCCGCTTCCACGGCCTGCCCAACCAGCCCCTCGCCCAGCTCGGCGAGCCGATCGCGGTCGGCCCGCTGGACCCGCAGGACGCCTTCGACCTGCTGGTGCGGCCGCTCGCCACGCTCGGGTTCGCCTTCCCCGAGACGCTCGCCGCGCGGGTGATCGCCGAGGCCAACAACGCCCCGGCGCTCGTCCAGCTGTTCGCCGGGAAGCTGCTCGCCCTGCTGCGGGAGACGCCGCGGACCCTCCCGTACGAGATCACCCGGGAGGACGTCGCGGAGGTCTGGCGGAACCAGAACCTCGTGGAGGGCTTCCAGAAGCGGTTCGACTACACCCTCACTCTCGACAAGCGGTACAAGGTCATCGCCTACACGGTGGCGCTGCACGCCCTCGGTGACGGCGCGGGCGAGGCCCTCACCGTCCGGCAGCTGCGGGAGGAGTGCCGGTACTGGTGGGCGCGGGGGTTCGAGAACTGCAGCGGCGACGACTTCCGCAGCCTCCTCGCCGAGTGCGTCAACCTCGGCGTCCTCGGCGTGGACGGGGGCCGGTACCGGCTGCGCACCCCGCACGTGCTGCGGCTGCTCGGCGGCGTCCGGGAGATCGAGAGCGTGCTGGAGGGCGCCGCCGACTTCGACGACCCGGACGCGTTCGACGCGCACTCCTACCGGATGCCGCACCAGGACGGGCCGGACCGGGCCCCGCTCAGCATCGGGCAGATCACCGGGCTGCTGCGGCCGGGCCGCCTCGTCCACGTGGTGGCCGGGTCGGCGGCGCTGCACGCCGAGCGGGTCGCGGCGTCGCTGCGGACGATGCCCTCCGACCGGCCCGACCTGGAGATCCGGGCCGTCCGGCCGGGGGAGGGCACCTTCGACAGCGCGGTGCTGCGCGCCCGCCGCCACCCCGGCCACGACGTCATCGTCGTCGACCTGCACGCGGCGCGGGACGGCGAGCAGTTCGAGCGGCGGTTCGCCGAGGCGCGGCGCGCGGTCGCCGACCCGTCCGGGGAGGGAACCCTGTCCGTCGTGCTCGTCGCCGGCCCCGCCGCGGCCGCCGGCTGGCTCCGGCACACGGCCGACGACGACGTCGAACTGGTGCCGCTGCGGCGGTTCGACGCGCCCGCGATCCGGCAGTGGATGCTGGAGGACTCGCTCGGCTTCCCCGACGACGCCGGGCAGCGCGACCTCCTCCGCCGCACCGGCGGCTGGCCGGCGCTGGTCGGGCGGGTCGTCACCGACCTCGCCGGAGGCGACCGCGACCGGACGCTCGACGACGTGCTGCGGCAGGTGCGCGCCAAACCGGCGGCGTTCCTGGGCGACACCGGGGTCCGCGCCGACCCCTGCCTCGCCGCCGCGTGGCACGTCCTCGTCGCCGAGGACGACCGCGGCACCCCCGCCGATCTCACCGCCCTCCTCACCCTCTACGCGGAGACCGAGACGCCCGGTCTCACCCCCGCCGACCTCCGCGAACACGGGTACGACGGGACGGCCGACCTGGTGGAGGCACTGCGCGTGCTCGGCGCGCTGGAGCCCGGCGAGGACGGGCTGGGCTGCGAACCCGTCCTCGCCGACGCGACCAGGCGGGCGGCGTCCGAGTGACCGCCACCGAGCCCGCCGCCACCGAGCCCGCCGCCACCGAGCCCGCCGCCACCGAGCCCGCCGCCACCGAGCCCGCCGCCACCGAGCCCGCCGCCACCGAGCCCGCCGTCACCGAGCCCGCCGCCACCGGCGACGCGCTCGCGGCGGTGCTGCGGGCGGTGGCGCTGGCGGTGCTGGAGCGGCCGTCCGCCGCCCGGCTCCCGTCCGACCCCGGCGAGCTGGCCGGGGAGCACGCGCCGCTGCTGCTGGAGGCGGTCGAGCGGTTCCCGGCACTGCGCCGCCGCGCCGCCGCGCGGATCACCGGCGCCGGCGAGGAGGTCCGCGCGCTGGCCGCCGTCCTGCTGCATCCCGACGACGGCGTCGTCCGGGCGGGGCTCGGCTGGATCGGGCGCCGGGGACGGGCCGCCGAGCGCGCGGACCGGGACGCCGGACGCGCCGCCCGCCGCATCGACCACCTCCGCACCCGGCTCAGGACCGAGCAGGGCCGCCTGGAGTACGCGCGCCGCGACGCGCGGGAGGCGTCCGGGCAGCTCGCCGCCGCCCGGGAGGCACTGGCCGAGCGGGCGGAGCGGGCGGACGCGCTGACCCGCCGCCTCGCGGCCGAACGCGACCGCTGGACCGACCCGCGCGCCCTCGCCACCGCCCTCCTCGCCGTCCTCGAACAACCCCCGCCCACCGCCAACGCCGCGTCCCCACCCACCGGCCCCGGCGCGCCCCCGCCCGGCCGCGACGGCGCGCCCTCGCCCGCCGACCCTGGCATGCCCGGCGGGGAGCCGGCCCGGGCGGCCGGGCGGGATGCGGAGGAGCTCCTCGGGTTGCTGCGGGGGCTCGCCGAGCCGGCGCCGCCGCCGGTCGCCGCCACCGCCGAGCTCGGCCTGCGGGTCGTGCCGCTCGGCGGGGACGACCACATCGGCGGCTCCTGCGTGCTGGTGGAGGCGGGCGGGACGCGGATCCTCGTCGACGCCGGCCTCCGGCCCGGTGACCGCGCTGGGCCGCCGCGCGACATCGGCCGCGCGCTCGGCGGCCGGCTCGACGCGGTCGTCGTCACGCACGCGCACAACGACCACTGCGGCTACGTCCCCGCCCTGGTCGCGAGGCGTCCGGACCTGCGGGTCATCGCGTCGCCGGAGACCTCGGCGCTCATGCCGGTGATGTGGGCCGACACCGCCAAGGTCCTCGCGGCGCACGAGCGCGGCCGGGCCCGCTGGGGCGACTCCGGCGACGTCCTCTACGGGCCGCCGGACGTCGCGGCCGCGTCCCGGCGGCGCGAGGAGCTGCCGTTCGGGGTGCCGCGCCGGATCGGCGCGCTGACCGTCGAGCTGTTCCCGGCCGGGCACATCCTGGGCGCGGCCGGGGTCGTGGTGCGCGCCGGCGACCGCCGCGTCGTCGTCACGGGCGACATCTCGGGATTCCGGCAGGAGACGGTCGGCGGCTACGCCGTCCCCGAGCCGGCCCGCGGCGCCGACCTGCTCGTGCTGGAGTCGACCTGCTGCGCCGACGACCACGACGACCGCGACATGCGCGTGGGCGAGCTGGTGCGCGCGGTCGCGGAGGTCCACCGGGGCGGCGGCCGGGTGCTGATCCCCGCGTTCGCGCTCGGCCGCGCGCAGGAGATCGCGCTGATCCTGCGGCGGCACCTGCCCGAGGTGCCGGTGCGGGTGGACGGCATGGCCGCCGAGCTGGCCACCGTGTTCGCGTCCCTGGACCCGGCGCTGCGGGTGTTCGGGGGCGCCGCCGCGATCGCGGACCGCCCCGCCGAGCTGGACGCCTTCCGGACCGGGGTCGTCATCTCCACGTCCGGCATGCTGACCGGCGGCCCGGCCGTCCAGTGGGCGGGCCGGATCCTCCCCGAACCGGGCAGCGCGCTGTTCATCTCCGGCTACCAGGACGAGGAGTCGCCCGGCCGCGCGCTGCTGGACCTCGCGGAAAGGGGCGGCGTCTTCCCGCTGCCCGGCCGCGGCGGCGAGACCACCGTCCCGGTCCGCGCCCGCGTCGGCGTGATCCGCCTTTCCGCGCACGCCGACCGCCGCGGCCTCCTCGGGATCGCGGACGAGGTCGCCGCCCGGGAGGTCATGCTCGTCCACGGTATTCCGGGACGGCAGCGGACGTTCGCCGAAACCCTCCGCGTCCGCGGGGCGCGGCCGGTCGCGACGGGCCCGTGGCGGCCCGGTGACATGCCATGACGAATGGGGCGGATGTGATCTCCGAGGCCGGCGTGATCTGCCGGAGAATGGTTGTTACCTCCTGTGCCTTGACAGCCGCGAATTCCGTGAGTTTTAGGATTGCAACGGCGAATTATGACAAATCGAGTTGATCAGGTCAGGGGCTTGGCGGAATGGCCGCGCGGGTATAAGCGGAGCGGCATAATTCCTTACGATGCTGCGGAGTGCAGATGCGTCCTTCCCGCCCCTGTCTGGCCGCCCTCGGCGCGGCGACCCTCGCCGCCACATCACTGCTCTGGTCCGGTTCCGCCGCGGCGGCCGGCACCGGCTACGTCGCACTCGGGGACTCCTACTCCTCCGGCACGGGGGCCGGAAGCTACGACCCGGGGAGCGGGTCGTGCAACCGCAGCGCCAACGCCTACCCGAACCTGTGGGCGGCGGCGCACTCGACGTCGTCCTACAAGTTCGTGGCCTGCTCGGGCGCGACCACCGCCACCGTCGCGAGCGGCCAGCTCGGCGCGCTCAGCTCGTCGACGACGCTCGTCAGCATCACGGCCGGGGGGAACGACGCCGGATTCGCCGACGTGATGCAGACCTGCGTCCTGCACTCGACCTCGACCTGCCAGAGCAGGGTGGCCGAGGCCGAGGACTACATGCGGAACACGCTGCCCGGCCGGCTCGACTCCCTCTACGGCAAGATCCGCGCGAAGTCGCCGTCCGCGCGCGTGGTCGTGCTCGGCTACCCGCGCCTCTACAAGATCGTCAACGTGTGCGTGGGGCTGAGCAACACCAAGCGCACCGCGCTGAACGGCGCCGCCGACACCCTCGACGGCGTCATCGCCAAGGCGGCGGGACGCGCCGGGTTCACCTGGTCGGACGTCCGCGACGAGTTCGCCGGCCACGAGCTGTGCTCGGGCGACGACTGGCTCAACGCGGTGACGATCCCGATCGAGTCGTCCTACCACCCGACCGCGCTGGGCCACCGCCTCGGCTACCTGCCCGCGCTGACCGGGTCCGCCGCCCTCGCGCTCCAGAACCAGACCTGACCCGTCCCGCCCTCCGGCCCCGGCCGCACGCCCACCCCGGCGGCCGGGGCCGCCGTCCGCCCGGCGTCCGGAGCTGGCAGACTCGCCGGGTGAGGCCGCGGAGGCGGCCGGTGGGGAGGCACGCATGGTGATCGACGCCTGGATGCAGCACGGCACGGCCCGGTTCCTGCAGCACGAGATGCTGGATTCGCTGTGGCGGTGGCTGGGGCGCGAGGCGCCGGCGGAGGAGGTGCCCGTCGAGGCGACCGTCGCCGCCATGGACGCCGGGGGAGTGGACGTCGGCCTCATCAGCGCCTGGTACGGGCCGGAGGGCGACCTGGTGAGCAACGACGAGGTCGCCTCGTTCGTCGAGCAGGCGCCCGGCCGGCTCGTGGGCGTCGCCTCGGTCGACCTGCGCAAGCCCATGGAGGCCGTGCGCGAGCTGAGGCGGTGCGTGCGCGACCTGGGCTTCAAGGGGCTCCGCGTCGTCCCGTGGCTGTGGGAGCTGCCGCCCACCGACCGCCGCTATTACCCGCTCTTCGCGGAATGCGTGGAACTGGGCATTCCCTTCTGCACGCAGGTCGGCCACACCGGCCCGCTGCGTCCCAGCGAGACGGGACGGCCGATTCCGTACATCGACCAGGTCGCGCTCGACTTCCCCGAACTGGTCATCGTCGGCGGGCACATCGGCTACCCGTGGACGGAGGAGATGGTCGCGGTGTGCCGCAAGCACCCGAACGTCTATATCGACACGTCCGCGTACACGGTGGGCAGGTATCCGCCGGAACTCGTCCGGTACATGACGCAGGACAGGAACCACAAGGTCATGTTCGGCACCAACTATCCGATGCTGACCGCCGACCGGGCGCTCAAGGGCCTGGACGACCTCGGCCTGAGCGACCCGGCCAGGGAGGCGTTCCTGTCCGGCAACGCCGCGAAGGTGTTCCGCATCTAGTGATCTACAACGTAAAGGTCACCGGCGGAGCGTCCGGCAGGACAGCAGCCCGAGCGGGACGGGCGCCCAGAACGTGACCGCGCGGAACAGCAGGACGGCGTGCAGGGCCGGTCCCGCCTCGATGCCCAGGGCGGCGAGCGCGGCGACGAGCGCGGTCTCGGTGGAGCCGACGCCGCCGGGCAGCGGGATGGCGGCGCCGGCGGCGGCCCCCACCAGGTAGGCGGCGACGAGCGTCAGGAGGTCGGCGGGGCCCACCCCCGCGGCGGGGACGGCGAGGACGCTGAGCGCGAACGCCACCCCGAGGGTGAGCGTGGTCCCGGCGGACGCGGCCAGGGTGACCAGCAGGTCGCGCGGGCGGCGGCACAGGTCGGTGAACCCGGCGACGGCCCGTCCGACCGCGGCCGAGCGCGCCGCGCGGCGGCCCCACAGCAGCGCGGCCGGCAGCAGCACCCCGCCCGCGATCAGCAGCGGCACGGACGGCAGGAGCCCGGCGGCGTAGGCGGCGTGGTCGCCGAGGGCGTCCAGCATCCGGCCGTTCCCGCCGCCGAGGCCGAGCACGGCGCCGAGCAGCAGCAGGTCGGCGGGGACGCCCGCCACCTGCAGCACCGCGACGGCGACCGCGGCGCGCGGCAGCGGCAGGCCGCGGCAGACGAGGTAGCGGGTGTTGACCGCGGCGGCGCCGAGGCCGCCCGGGGTGATCCGGTTCGCGGCGGACGCGGTGAACTGCGCGAGCGTCGTGGCGACCAGCGGCAGCGGCCGGCCGGCGGCGCCCCGCAGCGCGATCGCCGAGGACACGTAGTGCAGCAGGCACAGCACGATCAGCGCCGGCAGGAACTCCCAGCGCAGGTGGCCCAGCGCGGACACCGCCGGGCGCAGCGGCCCGAGCGTCACCAGCAGGACCGCGGCGGTGCCGGCGAGCAGGACCCCGAGGATCGTCCAGCGGGCCCGGTGGATCCGCTGGACGGCGGCAGGCGGCGCGGTGCGGACGCCGAGTTCGGCGAGTTCGCCGAGTTCGGCGGGCACCGCCCGTTCGGCACCGGCGGCGATCGTGTTCACACCCCACTGTTCGCTGACGGGAATGAAGAACGTGTGACCGGCTGATACCCGTTGAAGCGAACGATATGGGACGTTTCACCTGGTGGGTCCGCGGGGCCGGGAGGCTCGGAGCGCGCCGTCCCGCCGGATACTTCCGCGCCGCTGC